>JAYUHP010000144.1:0-10330 GCA_043766875.1 Rickettsiaceae bacterium | reverse complement strand
TAAGCTTCTTAGTCGCGGGGCTTTTTGGTGCCTTTATCCCAATATTCCTGCACAAAATTAATATTGATCCAGCTGCTGCTTCAGGAGTGCTATTAACCGCCATCACCGATACTCTAGGCTTCTGCTGCTTCCTGGCTCTCGCAGCCTTTTTTCTAGTATAAATTTATGAAAAAATTCCTCTCATTCATTTTAATAGCCTTTTTATTATCTGCATGCAGTACTAAATTCAGGATTAGCTATTTCCCAGTTTTCAATACCAAAGCTAATTATGATTTTACAAATGCAAAAGCTACTCCCATAACGAAAGATGTCAGAGTAGCTCTAGTGCTTGGCGGAGGTGGTGCAAGAGCCATAGCTCATTTAGGCATCTTGGAAGTATTAGAAGAAAATAATATCCCGATAGATTTGATAGTGGGTACAAGCGGCGGTAGCATAATAGGTGCGTTATACGCGGACAAACCCGATGCCAAAGCGCTCAAGGAAGTGACAAAGCGACTCAATAAGGAAGATTTTGTGGATTTCTCGCTATTGTCTGCAATACACAGCGTCCACAGCCTAACTAACAGTTTTGCAAATGGTAAAAATGGAGAGAAATTCTTGCTAAATAACATGACCGCTCGCAATTTTGAGGATTTAAAAATTCCATTTATTGCCGTAGCCACTGACATGATTTCTGGCAAGACGGTACCTTTGAACAAGGGCCCTATAGCTCCTGCCGTTAGGGCCTCATATTCCATACCAGGACTTTTTGCTCCTGTAGAAATGTATGGCATGACATTGGTTGATGGTGGAGTCACTGCTCCTTTGGCCATAGATGTCGCGAAACAATATCATCCCAATGTGATTATTGCAGTGGACCTAAGCCTAGGTATTGATAAAAGCAATGTATCTAATCTTGTGGATTTGGTATTTAAATCACTAAGTATTAATTATAAAACTCTTAATGATTTGATGGGTAAGGAAGCAGATGTGCTTATTAAGCCTAAGATAGAAAAAATAGGCATATTTGATGCGCACAGAAGGGAGGAGCTTTATATAGCTGGTAGGAAAGCAGCTCTGGCCAAGTTACCCGAAATTAAAAAGCAACTATCCAAAAAAACAAATAAAACTAATAACTGGTTTTGGCAAAAAAATCACGGCTCTTAAAGCCTTATCAAAAAGGGCTTTAAGGAGAAAAGATAAAAAAATACCCAAAAAATATCAAAAATTTTGCTCAAGGGGCTTAATGAGGGTCTCTATATATGCTAAAGTATTAAATATATAATATTTTAGAGATATCCGGTGCAAAATAGTAAAGATAGTTTAAATTCTATAAGAAAAATTAATATTAACTCCTTAGAGTATAGTTACTTTAATATAGGCGAAGCAGCGTCTAAACTGGGGTTTGACGTCACTAAGCTACCTTATTCGCTTAGGGTGTTGTTCGAGAATACATTGAGGCTGGAAGATGGCAAAAATAATAACAGGGAAAGCCTAGATGCTTATAAAGATTGGCTTAAGACAAAATCCTCTACTCATGAGGTAGGATTTATGCCTGCAAGGGTTTTGATGCAGGATTTTACTGGCGTGCCAGCAATAGTTGATCTTGCAGCTATGAGAGATGCTACAAAAGCATTAGGAGGTAATCCTTCTCAGATAAACCCCCTAATTCCCGTGGATCTCGTTATAGATCACTCAATACAAGTTGATTATTCTGGTACCAATGATGCATTCAAGCAAAATGTTACTAAGGAGATGCAGCGCAACGAGGAACGTTATAAATTCCTTAAATGGGGCCAACGCGCCTTTAATAACTTTAGAGTAGTACCCCCAGGCACCGGCATATGTCACCAGGTGAATATAGAATATTTGTCTCGTGTAACATATGAGAAGGATGGATTTTTGTACCCAGATACCGTAATTGGTACCGACAGCCACACTACCATGGTTAATGGTTTATCCGTTCTGGGATGGGGCGTGGGTGGCATTGAGGCTGAAGCCGCTATGCTTGGACAAAGCAGTCCTATGATATTGCCAGAAGTGATTGGAGTAAGACTTGTGGGGAGCTTACCAGAAGGAGCAACGGCTACTGATCTGGTATTGACTCTTACCAACATTCTGCGAACTCGCGGAGTAGTAAATAAATTTGTGGAATATTTTGGTCCAGGGCTAAAAGCTTTACCAGGAGCTAATCGTGCTACAGTAGCTAATATGGCGCCAGAATATGGAGCTACATGCGGCTTCTTCCCCATGGACGCGGAAACCATAAAATACCTACGCCTAACAGGACGTACCGAAGCTCATATCAAGCTCGTGGAGGAATATTCCAAAGCTGCTAATTTATGGTATGATGAGAGCAAAGAAGTAGAATATACAGACGTTTTAGAAATAGACTTAGCCCAGGTCGAGCCATCACTCGCCGGCCCTAAACGTCCTCAAGATAGGGTTGGGCTCCATAATGTTGCATCTGAATTTAGCAAATTTTTGGCTACAAATGATGCAGGCAAAGCAGATGCTAACGTAAAGAATGGGGATGTGGTGATCGCGGCTATTACCAGCTGTACAAATACATCTAATCCTTATGTATTGATAGCAGCTGGATTGCTTGCCAAGAAGGCAGCAGAGCTTGGTATAACTAAAAGACCATGGGTTAAGGCTTCTTTAGCTCCAGGGTCTAAAGTAGTCACAGAATATCTGGAAAAAAGCGGCTTACAGCAATATCTAGACAAAATAGGTTTCAACTTGGTTGGGTACGGCTGCACAACATGTATAGGCAATTCTGGCCCCCTAGATCCTAAAATAGACAAAGCAATAACAGATAATAAACTTGTTGTAGCGGCAGTGCTTTCGGGGAATAGAAATTTTGAGGGACGCATACACCCTGTTGTAAAGGCTAACTATTTAGCATCCCCACCTTTGGTTGTAGCCTATGCTATTGCAGGCAATATGAATATAGGTATCTCCTCTCAGCCGCTTTGTAATGTAGGTGGAAAGGATATTTATCTAAAAGATATATGGCCTAGCAATAAGGAAATAGCAGATGTAGTAGATGCTGCAGTATCCTCAGAGATGTTCAAGGCCAAATATGCAGATGTATTTAATGGTGATGAAAGCTGGCAAAGCCTTAAAGTAGAAGCAACAGAGACATACAAATGGGATCCTGATAATACCTATATAAATAACCCCCCATATTTCGTAAACATTAAAGATAAAACTAAGAGAGCTGGGGATATTCTAGGAGCGCGGATACTAGCTATTTTAGGTGATTCCATAACGACAGATCATATTTCCCCTGCTGGTAACATAAGCAAAACGAGCCCTGCAGCTAAATATTTAATGGAGCAAGGGGTTGATTCTGCTGACTTCAATTCTTATGGAGCAAGACGTGGTAACCATGAGGTTATGATGCGCGGTACTTTCGCCAATGTGCGTATCAAGAACGAGATGTGCCCAGGCGTTGAAGGTGGTTTCACAAAATATATGGGAGATGGTGAACAATTATCTATTTACGACGCTGCAATGCGTTACAAACAAGCAGGCCTACCCACTGTAGTTATTGCTGGCAAGGAGTATGGCACTGGCTCTTCAAGGGACTGGGCTGCCAAGGGGCCAAATCTACTTGGGGTAAAGTTTGTTATTACAGAAAGCTTCGAAAGAATCCATCGTTCTAATCTCATTGGTATGGGTGTGTTGCCACTAACTTTCACGAATGGTATGACCAGAACTGACTTGGGCTTAGATGGCACGGAAACTATCAATATAAAAGGTGTGGAGAATCTATCACCTCGCAAGAAGATAAAAGCAGAAATTATAGGCAAGTCTGGAGCCAGAGAAGTAGAGCTAGAGTTACAAATTTTCACGGATATTGAGATCCTTTACATAGAAAACGGCGGTATATTACAGACTGTTTTGATGGATCTTGTGTCATAATTACTGAAGTACGTGTGTGTGACACCATGGATTCAATACTTGGGATGATTGTTAGCGTAAGTATTAGCAAAATACATATTTGATGATTTTGCTGGTATTTCGGTAAATTAATTGACTTTTCTTTGTAAGAAGGTTATCTATTTAATGTTGCATATCTAGCCGTATTATACAAAAGAGGAAACTTTGCAAGATAGACTAGCAAGCTTGGTAAATTATTTAAGGCAGTTAGGCCCCTTAAAGCTTGGGATGGCTGCTGTTGTACTATTGTCATTTTTCCTGTTGCTAATGGTCTATTTGTACAAGATATCATCACATGATATGGCCGTGCTATATTCTGATCTCGAGGTAGGAGATAGTAGTAAAATTACCGCAGAATTAGATGCAAAAAATATTCCATATTCCGTTGAGGCTGGCGGCACTATAATTAAGGTGCCGGAGTCTCAGGTACTAAAAATCCGTGTTACGATGGCGAGTCAGGGGTTGCCAAACCATGGGTCTTTAATTGGCTATGAAATCTTTGACAAAGAAGAAACTCTAGGAACCACCAATTTTCTACAAAACGTCAAAATGGTACGTGCTCTCGAAGGCGAATTAACAAGAACCATTTCTTCATTCGATCAAGTCGCAAAAGCTAGGGTCCATCTTGTTATTCCACAACGAGAAGTGTTTTCTAAGGACCGTCAAGATCCAAGAGCCTCAGTTATATTAAAGCTAAAAAGCCAGAGAGCTTTAGGGAAAGGCGAAGTGAATGCAATGACTCACCTTATAGTCACAGCAGTTCCAGGATTAGATATCAAGAATATCACTATAGTAGATACCTCTGGTAGGTCTTTGAAGATAGGAGGAGAGGATGATTCCTCATTTAACGCATCTGGTAGCAATACAACAGAAGACTATCGTACGAGCTATGAAAATAGACTAACGCGCGTTGTAGAAGATTTACTTGAAAAATCCCTCGGCGTAGGCAAAGTTCGTGCCCAGGTATCAGTTGAAATGAATTTTGACCGTATCGTCACCAACGCTGAAACTTATGATCCTGATAGTGCAGTGATACGCTCTTCCCAGTCAATCGAAGAGAGAGAGCGCACTCCAATATCTGGCGAAGATACGTTGGATATTTCCATGGCAAATAATTTGCCTGGTAATAGCTCCAACATGGAGTCTGCTCTGAGCAACCAAGCAGCGACTATTGAGCGTACAGACGAGACTAAAAATTATGAGATTTCTAAAACTATTCGTAGTGAAATCAGCGAAGCGGGAGTGGTTCAAAAATTGTCTGTGGCAGTGTTAGTAGATGGGAACTATAAGCGTGATCCTAACACAGGTGAAACTCAATATTCTCCAAGAACAACTGAAGAGCTTGCTCAAATTGAGAGGCTAGTGAAGGCTGCGGTAGGATTTAAGGAATCCAGAAAAGATCAGATCAATGTGGTGAACATGCCATTTATGAGCGATATCAGCGCTTTGGATGAGGATAACTGGTTAAGGGATCAGCTACCTTCCCTATTCCAATCTTTGGTGCTAGCGGTCGTAGTCATACTGGTATTCTTAACTGTTGTTAGGCCTATAGCCCTTAAGTTATTTGATGCCAACAAATCTAGTGATGCAGCTAGGCGTGGAGATATAGTGGGGGGAGACGAGTCTGAAGCCGAGATAGAAATCTCTCTATCTGAACAAAAAGTTCAGGTAGCCTCCATACGTAAGGTTAATGAAGTTATGGGTGCACATCCTGAGGAGTCTCTGATGGTGCTTCGTAAATGGCTTAATAATAATGGTTAAATATGTCTGCTAATCCAAAACTAAATTCTAACCAACTAACTGGCACACAAAAGGTAGCGATTCTGCTACTTTCAGTCTCAGATGAGGTTGCCTCTAAACTTTTCGCCATGATGAATGAAGATGAAATCAGAGATGTTTCTCATACAATGTCAGGTCTCGGTGTTATATCCCCTGGGATGGTAGAGTCTGTCGTACAGGAATTTAGTGACGATATCGTAGGCAATAGTATATTTCTTGGGAATTTATTTACTACTGAAAAACTCTTATCCAAAGTTATGGAGAAGGACAAAGTAAAAGCATTAATGGAAGAAATAAAAGGACCACAGGGAAGGAATACGTGGGAAAAACTAGCAAACGTAAATGAAGATCTATTAGCATTATACTTGCGAAGCGAACATCCACAAACTGCAGCTCTCGTCTTGTCCAAAGTTGCTCCAGAACACTCAGCAAAGGTCATGGCAATTTTACCTGAAAAATTCGCTTTTGATGTAATAATGCGTATGCTAAATATGGGGCAAGTTAAGAAAGAAGTAATGGAGAGGGTGGAAAAGATCCTAAGGGCAGAATTTATAAGCAGCATAGGAAGAACAATGAAGCGTGACAGCTGTGAAATGATTGCAGAGATATTCTACAACTTAGACCGTTCCAGCGAATCCAGGTATATGTCTATGCTTGAAGATGCAGAGCCAGAATCAGCTCAAAAAATTAAGGATCTTATGTTCACATTTGAAGATCTGGTTAGGCTTGACAGCAGAGGCATACAAGTGCTTCTCACTTTTGTTGATAAATCTAGATTATCTGTAGCACTAAAAGGTTCATCAGAAGAAGTTAGAAGCGTGTTCTTTAGGAATATGTCCCAGCGTGCTGCAAGAATTATTATGGAAGAACTAGAAGCTATGGGACCTGTGAGAGTTAGAGAAGTAGACGAAGCACAATCTGAGATAGTGAAAATTGTTAAAGATCTCGTAGATAAAGGTGAAATTGACATAGCCGTTGATGGTAAAGATGAATATATCTCGTAGGACAATTTGAATAAGATGCAATATCAACCACAATACACAAAGTTCGAGTTCCGTGAGTTTTCAAAATGCGCTGTCGTGCATATGGAGCATAAAAACGAACAAGAGCTTGAGAAAGAAAGGCTTATAAATGAAGCAGTGGCTGAGCATCTAATAGAAAATACACATCATACAGATAATGAGTCATTTACAAATATTAACCATCAACCAGAAATAAATATTGAAGAAATAAGAGAAGAGAGCTATAAACACGGATATGATGATGCAAAGGCTCATTTTGAACCTTTGGTATCTCAGGTGAAAAACAATGATTCCCTTTGTTCTCTGTTGCAGAGCAAGCTCGAAGCTGTAGCACCTGTTGCGGATTTACAAGATGATGTGTTTCGTTTGTCAGCAAGTCTAGTGTCAACACTTGCAAAAAAGATGCACTTAGTGCTTCCTACAGATTTTGAGGCTATAATATTAGGAGAAATGCTGCCTTTGTTGAGTAAATATTATAAAATGGGGACGATAACACTTGGGATCAACCCAGAGCGAGTTGACTATTGTACAAATCTGCTCAAAATAGGAACTTTACCTACAACAATTGCGGAAAATATAAAAATTGTACAGAATAAAGATGTGGGAACGAATGATTGCAAGCTAGAATGGCATGAAACACAGCTGGAATATAACCAAGAGCAAATGATATTAGATGCGGAAAAAATCTTGGAGCATTTAAAAATGGAAATTAATAACTGATTAGGAAGGTAAAATGGCAGATTCTCGTAAAGATATGGAATTAACGCTAGAGGCGCTATATGATGTGCCGGTCCAAATTTCTGTGGTGCTTGGAAAAACTTCTATGCCCCTCAGTAAGCTTCTTAAATTAGGGCGCGGTGCTGTTGTGGAGCTAGAACGTGCAGTAGGTGAACCAATTGACGTGTATGTGAACAATAAAATGGTGGCTAAGGGCGAAATAGTTATCGTTGACAATAAAATTGGGGTTACGCTAACAGATGTCATAGCTGGTGAAAAAGATAATGGGAAGAATTTTAAATAGATCTTCAATACGAAGTCAAGGGCTCTATCTACCGATTGACCCTCGTGGCTTCGCACCGAGAAGAGTGTTTGGATTTTTTCCTGCTCTTTCTGGAACTATGACTGTTTCCCCTAACTGTGCTAGTTCATGCAAATATTGAATACCTGTCACTGGATCTCGCATTCTTTCTTTCTCTTCTTTTTCAGTTGTATAAGTTACCTTAAATCTACCATGTTGCTCTGACATAACACGTCTGGCCCATAATGGGCTCATAGCTTGCTGCTCTTCTGCAGCAGCAACTTTAGCTTTCTCTATATCTACCACTGTTTTTAGTTCATGTTCTTTAAGATAGTCTAGGCAAGACCCAAGCTCTTTTTTACTAATTTCGAGATACTTTAGATTTTTTGGATCCCCATCCATTGGATCACTTTTCCTTTTTGCAGAAGTAGTTTGCTTATTTTGTCTAGAGATCGCGGCGCATGCTTCAAGCATAATTTCACTTTCAATAGCTGAAGAAAAGTGCACTATAAAATTATCTCCCTTCGCTGAAACTGAGGTAGAAGGTATCCCAACTCTAGTTAACAACGTATGTGCGTCAGATGGGGATAAGTTTTCTGTACTCATGATATTTTATCTTTGATTATGTTTCTTGATTATAACAGAAAAATAGTTGTTTGATTAATATCTTTATGATTTTTTACTAAATTTATTGAATATTGTTGCATAAGTTTTCTAATATACTTATCCAAGATCTAGTGCGCTTTGTTCCAACAATTTAATCTTATCACGAAGCTGAGCCGCTTTTTCAAAATCAAGGTTGCCCGCTGCGCTAAGCATTTCTTGCTTCAACTGCTTGATATGCGCATTCAGCTTAGCAGGGCTTGAAACATATTCCTTGATTACAAATTCTTCCCCTTCCTCCGCTAATGCTCTAAATTCCTGAAGAGCAGCTATTTTCCTATCTATTGTTTTAGGAATTATACCATGTTTTTTGTTGTACTCTTCCTGCGTAGCGCGCCGCCTAGCAGTTTCACCTACTGCTTTCTCTATGGACTTAGTCATTTTATCTGCATATAAAATAACTCGACCTTCTGAGTTTCTAGCAGCTCTTCCTATTGTTTGGATAAGAGCAACCTCAGAACGCAAAAATCCTTCCTTATCGGCATCCAAAATAGCTACAAGAGCGCATTCTGGTATATCAAGCCCTTCTCTTAGTAAATTAATCCCAACAAGTATATCTATGGTACCATTCCTTAGGTCATTGATTATTTCTATTCTATCAAGAGTCTGTACATCAGAATGCATATAAGAAACTTTGTATCCAAGCTCGGATATGTATTCAGTCAAATCTTCTGCCATTTTCTTGGTCAGTGTAGTAACCAATATTCTAAATCCCTTTGATATAACGGCTCGTGCCTCAGAAACTAAGTCCTCAACTTGATTTGTTACTGGCTTGATAATACATATAGGATCAAGTAAGCCAGTAGGCCTAATAACCTGGGTTACTATTTCCCCATGAGTTTGCTCAAGCTCAAATTTACTAGGAGTTGCAGAAACAAAAATAGTCTGCGGTCTAAAATTCTGCCATTCTTCAAATTTAAGCGGCCTATTGTCCAGGGCGGATGGAAGGCGAAATCCATATTCTACAAGCGTTGTTTTCCTAGCTCTATCACCGTTATACATAGCCATTACTTGAGGTACCGTCACATGGCTTTCATCCACAAATAATAAAGCATCCTTAGGCAGATACTCAAATAAAGTAGGTGGAGGTTCGCCTTCGCCTCTTCCAGATAAATATCTAGAATAATTCTCTATACCCTTACATGAACCTGTTTCCATTAACATTTCAAGATCATACTGTACCCTCTGCTCCAGGCGCTGGAACTCCACTAGCTTATCTTGTTCTTTCAACGAAGCAAGCCGGCGCTGTAATTCACCCTGAATCTCTGGAATTGCCTGCTTAATAACCTCATAAGGAGTAACATAGTGCGAATTTGCATAAATTACCGCGGAATCAAGCTTTGAAATTTTTTGCCCAGTCAGAGGGTCGAATTCTTGGATATACTCAAGTTCATCACCAAAAAATGATAATCTCCAAGCCTTATCACTATAGTGAACTGGAAAAATATCAACATTATCACCCTTAACACGGAAACTACCACGCTCGAAAGCTATATCATTGCGGACATATTGCAGATCTACTAATGACTTCAGCAAAGAATCCCGCTTATATGACTTACCCTTCTGAAGGAAAAATGTCATCTTAGAATATAACTCCGGGGAACCCAGTCCATAAATGCAAGAAACAGATGACACAACTATGACGTCCCTTCTCTCAAGCAAAGAACGTGTTGCAGAGTGCCTAAGCAAATCTATACGCTCATTAACAGATGAATCCTTTTCTATATAAGTATCAGTACGAGGCACATAGGCTTCAGGTTGATAGTAATCATAATATGAGACAAAATATTCCACTGCATTATTTGGAAAGATTTCTTTTAGCTCGGAATAAATTTGGGCTGCCAGAGTTTTGTTATGAGCCATGATGATTGAAGGACGCTGAGTGCGCTCTATCACATTGGCCATGGTAAATGTCTTACCA
>JAYUHP010000143.1:0-1389 GCA_043766875.1 Rickettsiaceae bacterium | reverse complement strand
CTTCCAGATCAATCTCATATTTATGAGCAATCTCCAATACCGAAAGCCCTAGAGGAGCATCCACCTCTTTTTCTTCTGTATCTGATATTTCAAAAATTATCTTCGGCATAATTATTTATCTGTTAAAATTTTCTTACCATTATACAGAAGTACATTACCAGCGGCTGTCACAAAATCTACACCCGCTTTCAGATTCTTCACATCAACAACAAATCCAGTTTCTGGGGAAATGTAATATACACCACCATCAGATGTATAAAGTGTCAATAAATCATTCAGCATCATGGTTGCCACAAAATCTATAGGTTTCTGCTTAGCACGATTATATTGCCCTTGATGTCCAAAAACTCTGGAGACCTTCACTTCAGACTTGGCTTCTCTCTTCAATAAATCTCCAAAGAATTTCTTGAATTTATTATTTGATGGATTTTCTGCCGCTACCAAAGCTGGCTGCTGTATTTCCTTGATCTCAATAATTTTATACTCTGAAACATCTCCCAGATCAGTCGCCCAAATCACGCTGCCTGTTTGTTTATCAAGAGCCGCAACTTGCCTACCATTTGTGGTAATGAATATAGCATTTCCAACATCATTCATAGTTTGAACATCCTGAACTGGCTTCTTCCAAAGAATCTTTCCACTATTGATATCCATCTTGTAAAGCTGGCCATTACTATCTGCAATATATACATTATCCCCATCTAGTACGGGCTGGGTTGTTACATTAACAGGCAAGAACCCTGGCATATGCTGATCTGTAGACAGATCTAACTGCCAAATTTCAGCTTGCTTCTTTGGATCCAGCAAATATAGCTGCCCGGAAGAATATGCTACAAACACCCTACCCAAATGATCTATAATAGGCTCCGCAATTGTCCCATATGTCAAAGTTTCGCTTAGGCCACTGTGATCCCAAAGCAATACTAAAGATTTTGCATCCACAAAATATAGCTGATTACCTAATGTCAAAACTGCAATCATGCCACCTTCTACAACAGGAGGGGAAACTATTACATCAGGGAACTGCTTTACTGCAAGGCTACGACCAGTATGGGGATCTATAATGTCAAGATGCTGACTACCATTTGTTACAAGCAATTTACCCTCATGGTACACTATACCCCCACCAAAATATTGCCCTTTAGCTTTTTTACTAACAATAGAGACCGACCATATTTTGGAAAAATCATGTCTATTCAATGCTGTAAGGCTTCCATCGTCACATAAAGCTATAATTTTATCATCCACAACGACAGGAGCTACCGAAATATTACCTGATAATTTTACCTTATGTGCCTTCAATTTTCCTGATAGGTCACTTGCGTCAAAATTAGTGCTATTGGTTTTGCCATACCATTCAACAACTGGCTTCCTAGCAGCTATGCTGAC
>JAYUHP010000142.1:0-1392 GCA_043766875.1 Rickettsiaceae bacterium | reverse complement strand
GATTCCCGAACTATTAGCTTTCGAGATTCATATTCTTTAGTGAATCCAGATTGAAAATCATTCCAAGATTCTTCCCAATTCTCTATCCAATGCTTGATGTTGGATAGATATTTAGTATCTGGACCTACAGCATAACGAGGGAAGATAATTGATGGATTGGTTACTGCATTTAGCTTGGAAACTATTTTGGCTAAGTGTTCCATATTCTGGGCAACTACTGAATCAGTAGATTCATTTCTAGCTACTGGTACTCTGAAATCTACCAGTTCAGATGAGTTAAGAATTGCTAAGAATAGTAGATAGGAGTCGGTAGGTGTTAACTCTTGGGCTGCCCACTTACCTATATAAGATAGGAGTTTCTTTTGGGGGATAGAGAATACTGGATGCGAGACTTCACGAGATGATAAGTAGCTTGGGAAGTGTTCGCATGTAAACTCTATGCCTGATATGGCACATAGTATTTTCATATAGGATCTTTTAGAATCATGGAATCGGGCAATATTACCCACAATAAGCCCAAGAGAAATAACTAATCTCTTAGACTTATTAGGAGGATACTGTGAGATCAGCGCATTTTATATAAATAGCTTCTAGCATCCCCAATTTTAGAGAATGCTTTATTCACTTTCTTACCATCTTTATTCCTACCTCTTACATATATAAGCTCATCATCCATAGTGATATGTAGATTAGTTAAGGGATAGAATGGTGAGGCTTGGATATATCCTCTAGCTAATCCTTTCCTAGTTACTTCTCCATTCTTAGTGTGTAGGATATGTGAACCTGTGCCATTCAATTTAGCTGGGGACATTGGGCTAGATAGAGAATTGCGAGTAAGAGAGTAAATAGAGTGTAGGTGATTAGATGTTTTTGCATTCTTATCTGCCTGCTCTTTTAGTTGCTGGTGGGATAGATGTAGGATTGGTAATTGATTGTTCATTTGTAGGCTCTTTAGGTAAAGGTTGATAGGTGGGTGCTATTGTTAGGATTGTAGATAGTATCAATCCAGTGATTAGGTCAGTCATAGTAGCTTTCTATTTCTTGGATAAGAAATTGTTTGTTTAATTCTTTTTGTTTAGCAGCAGTAGCAGCATAAGTAGCATAGATATCAGCAGCAGTAGCAGCATAAGTAGCATTAGCATTAGCAGCAGCATAAGTAGCATTAGCAGCAGCATAAGTAGCAGCATAAGTAGCATTAGCAGCAGCATAAGTAGCAGCCTTAACAGCAGTAGCTGCATTAGCAGCATCATAAGTAGCAGCCTTAGCAGCAGTAGCAGCAGTAGCGGCAGCCCGCTTAGAGCTAGGATTATTTAAATGACTAACACTATCTGCACATTTTCTAGCAAATTTAACTGCTATACTAATCTCAACTTCTCTCTTACCAATTAACCA
>JAYUHP010000141.1:0-10552 GCA_043766875.1 Rickettsiaceae bacterium | reverse complement strand
CGGTGGAGCAGGTTGAGCTGGAGCTGTCGTTGCAATAGTTACAGGAGCTTGTTGTGCAGCCGCTTGCACATCTGCAGCTAATCCAGGCGATCTTGTTGCAGGCGGCACTACAGCTGGGCCTGTCGCTACGTTAGCAGCGCTTGGTGCAAAAGGATCAATTGTGGGAACAGGAACAGGAGCGCTGGGCTGTGGTGGGGCTGAAAAAGGTTCAGCGCGCGGAGCAGCAGTTGGAGCCGGAGCTGGTTTTGGCACATCGGGCGCAGCCATATATGCTTGACTGGCAGCCATTTCGCGTTTTGTGTTTATTATCTCGTCCAATAAGTTATTTGTTATACTGCTCTGTTCCTCTGGTGGGGCTATGAAGCTTTTTTCATGATCAATCTCACCATTTGTGAAGCATAATTTATCATAGCCTACTAGATTTCCATTTTTGTCCAATCTGGGCATATATACTGTAGCATTCAGGGCCTTTTTGATATACTGATCAATATTATATTTAACAGGAGGGCCAGGTTCTTTAATACACCCTTCTTCTCCTTCCTTTAAAAAAGTTAGCCCTCCACTATTGCTCATTTCCCAAGCAACATCCTTATAATCTTTTGGAGTTGGGCCATTAAGTACCGGATTTATAGGTAGCATGGGTGCTGTAGGAGGGGGCGTTTGTTGCGCTGAAGGCTTGGGAGTTGGTTCTGCCTCCTCTGGAGCTGGAGCATCGGGTTGTTCTGCCGCCTGGTCTGGCTCTTGAGTCGGGTCTTGAGGGTGTTGCGATTCTTCGCTCATAATCTTCCTTAAATCTATCAGTTCATGATAACATTTTTTGAGCTGGGTTTATATATGGAGGTGGTTAATTTGTAAATATTCGTTTAAGGAGTGTTGATTTGCTACAGTTTGTCGTGACCGTCACCCCGGGCGAAGACCCCGGGTCCTATAACCACGATAGCTGAGTATTGTCTCAAATGCTAAGGTTATGGGTCCCGGATAATTGCTATGCAATTTCCGGGATGACGTGTTTTTTTATTCCTTTGCCTCAGGTGCAACAGCCGTAGCAGCAGGTTTTTTCCTAACTACTCTGCGTCTATTTGGTTTTTTAGCTGCAGTTGGCTGGTCAGAAGCAGCTGCTTCACTAGCTTGCTCAACCGGAGCTGCTGGCTCAGGAGCGGGAGCAGGCGAAACCGTAGCAACTACTGCAATCTCTTCGCCATTGCCATCAAGTGGTTTTCTATCGCGCTTCCTATTGCCCCATTTTTTATTTTTTCTTTTAGCTTCTGGATTAGCGGCCGAAGCAACTGGCGCTTCTTCGCTACCAGCATTTTCGAATAAATTAGCTGAAGAGGAAAGGGCGGGCTTTGCTTCTTTCGACTCGAGCGTATTTTGAATCTGCACCTTCTCAATAGCAAAGCTATCAGATGTGGCGCTATCTTCGCTGAAGAAATTCAATCTAATATTATATTTTTCTTCTATCACCTTGATTTCCTGGCGTTTATTGTTAAGCAGATATATCACTGAAGATACATGTGCAAATACATTCACCACATTCACTGTTGAGTTAAATATCTCTTGCTCTATTGTGCGCAGGATTAGCATAGCGTTTGACTCATCGGCTCTTACAATACCTTTACCATTACAATGTTCACACATTTTAGTATTAGCTTCCAAAAATGAGTGACGCAGTCTTTGACGGGACATCTCCAGAAGCCCGAATGTGCTGATATTTCCCATTTGTATACGGGCCCTGTCTGTAGAAAGAGCTTCTCTAAAGGTGCGTTCTACGTTGCGGCGGTTTTTGCTATCCATCATATCGATGAAATCGACTACAACCAGGCCTGATAAATCGCGCAGTCTAAGCTGGCGGGCTATTTCTTTAGCAGCTTCAATATTCGTGCGGAAGGCTGTTTCTTCGATATTACGCTCTGAAGTTGCTTTGCCGGAGTTCACATCTATCGAGATCAAAGCTTCTGTAGGGTTGATGACTATATAGCCACCGGAAGAGAGAGTGGAAATAGGCTGGTATAAATTACTCAGCTGCTCTTCTACGTTAAATTTGCTGAAAATAGGAGTTTTGGCCTTATATTCCACAACCTTGGAAACTTCAGAAGGGAGCATATTATGCATGATTTCATGAGCGCAGCTAAATGCGTAGCTTCCTTGTACCAATATTTCTTTTACGTTATGGTCGAATATATCACGGATTGTTTTGTGAAGTATATCCTCTTCCATATGTATGAAAGCTGGGGCAGTGGATTTCAGCGTAATATCGCGGATCTTATTCCACAGCCTTACCAGATAATCATAATCGCGCTTAATCTCATAGGTAGTCTTTTTAACCCCTGCAGTGCGCAGTATCAAGCTCGCAGTAGATTTAGTCTCAGGAGCCATAATTTCGTCTACAATCGAACGTAAACGCTTTCTTTCATGGCTATTTGCTATTTTCCTAGATATCCCATTGCTTCCATCAGAATTTGGCATAAGAACGCAATATTTACCAGCTAGCGAAATAAATGAGGAAAATGATGCTCCTTTGTTGCCTCTAGGTTCTTTCTGGGCTTGGACAAGAATAATTTGCCCTTTTTTTATAACATCTTGAATTTTATATTGATTGTATAATTTAGCTTTCTTCTCTTCTAAATCCTCGCTGTCTTCGTTAGCATTACTCTCTTCTTGCTCTATTTCATCATCCATGTCACCATCAAGTGAAAGCAGCTCTTCGTCCGGTACATTGATATTTTTACGCTCTTCCTGTTCTGCTCCCTCATCTGATGAGAGTTCTGGCCTGTTAATTGACTGCAGTTCAGCAGAGATAATATCCCTGTCGGAAGCTGGAATATGGTAATATACAGGATGGATTTCGCTAAATGGCAGGAAGCCATTTTTTTCATTTCCAAAATCTATGAATGCTGCTTGCAGAGAAGGCTCTACGCGTACAATCTTCGCAAGGTAAATATTACCTTTGATCTGGTGTTTATTAGACGTTTCGTATTCGATTTGTTCTATATTGTTGTTGTCATTGAGTAGTACTACCCTCGTTTCTTGTGGATATGCGGCATCCACTAGTATTTTCTTTGCCATGATTTCTCCAAAATGTTTTCATCATATTATTTATTAGGTGTCATTCCCGCGTAGGCGGGAATCCAGGACTGCAGCATAAAATGCTGCAGAAGTTTATAGGCTGGATCCCCGCCTGCGCGGGGATGACATCATTGTTGTTATTGTACAAATCGTTATATGCGCCCTAAGTAACACCAAAACGATAAATTCTTTGCTATAACCGTAGTTATTCTTGATCTAGTGATGATTCATGTTCTAAGATCAATCTAAGAGTTATATACCAACTATAAGGGTTTATCAAATGATATTTCAGGGAAGCCGAAGGGTGGGGGCAGTGTCTAACGGCTATTTTATAAGCTGCGTCGCCTTTATGCTCCTGTTTTATGGAGTATCTGTTGGAATCAATATTACAGGCTTCGCGTTATTTCTGCATCAGGTAGGGCTGGCGAAGATGCAAATAGGTAATGTTCTGGCTATGGAATTGGCTGGGAACTTGCTCATAGCACCACTATTACCTAGGTTATCAGAAAAATTTGGAATTCTTAAAATCATAATTGCGGCACTAATTATCCGCAATATTTGCCTTATCATGTTTGCGACAAGTTCTACGCTGCATATGTATATGGTTTGGCTGTTTGGTTTTGGTATGAGCGGCTTTTGTCTTTTCGGTTCCATCCAATATTGGGGAACTACTCTTCTGGATGATTCCAGGCGTGCTGTAATGCTTAGCGTAATGAATGTAGCATTTGGTAGCGGTATTGCTGTTGGGGTTGGAGCGTTATTCTTTAAAACTCATGATATTTCTCTAGAAATATTTCAGCTAAGTGCTTTATTTTCTGGATTAATTTTACTACCATTGCTGCTTATCAAAAAATCTGTACCTGTTCTTGTTCCGACGAATCATAATGTGATGCCTAGCAAGATAATCAATAATGCGTTGATACCCATCCTATGCGGCCTGGTTGCAAATTATATTCTTCTTTCTCTTTGTAATTTCGCCGTGCTTTATGCCATAGAAAACGGGGTTGAATATCACATGGCTATATTGATCAATCTTTACATGGTGGCTGGCAACTTGCTGCTTACAGTGCCAATAGGGTTTGTTCTGGATAAATCTGCGAATAAAATACTGCCTTTGGTTATACTGCTGCTCATTTTATGCATATGCGTGGCCCTAATAGCCTTTGTCATTACTTCTACCGTTTTAACGGCCATAGTATTTGTGCTTATAAGCGCAGCAACTGGCAGTATTTATGTGATAGGGCTTTCCATGATAAGCTCCAAGTTCCAGAAGCAGAATTTGGCAATGGCAAATACTGTCATGCTGATGATGAATGCTGTTGGTGGATTCGCTGGCGTCTCTGTGACTGGGGCTGCCACTGCCTATTGGGGAAGCCAGGGGCTGATTATTTCCGTATTTGTGCTTGTGTTCTTTTTTCTACTATTTGTTATATATAGTTTAAATAATGATAAATGATGAAATATTAGGCAATTTCAAAAATATTGCAACCAAGTATCAAGAGATACTTGAGCAGTTAATGAATCAGAAAAATACTGGGATTGCTGGCAATCTTTTCAGCAAGGAAAAAATGCAGGTCATAGCCACTCGGGTGCTGGAAAAAATGCGCGAGCGTCCTGAGGAATTCATGCAGCTGAATCTGGAATATACAGAAAGGCTGAATGTGCTCATCACAAATAGTTTGATGAAGTTTATAGGGCAGGAGGTACCGTCAATATTTTCTCCCACGAAAGGGGATAAGCGCTTTAAGGATGCTGCTTGGGATGAGAATATCTATTTTAATTTCCTGAAGCAGTTTTACATAATGTCCTCGGATATGATTCTCAAACATGTGCAGCATTTGGAATTAGAGCCCGGAACACAAAGGATAGTGGAGTTTCTGGCTAATCAATTTACCAGCGCTTTTTGTCCTTCAAATTTTGCTCTGTCAAATCCGGAAGTCTTCAAAGAGTCGGTAGCGAGCGGTTGGCAGAATGTATCGCAAGGATTGGATAATTTTCTCTCGGATTTAAAGAGTTCCGAAGGATTGCTTAATATCAATACGGTTGATAAATTATCTTTTAAAATAGGCAAAAATATTGCAGCAACTAAAGGCAAGGTGGTTTTCCAGAATGATCTTATGCAGCTTATTGCTTATGAACCAAAAGATAAAACTTTTGCTATTCCACTACTTATAGTTCCGCCATGGATCAATAAATATTATATCCTGGATCTTTCCCCAGAAAATTCCTTCGTGAAATGGCTCGTGGATAATAACTTTCAGGTATTTTTGATTTCATGGGTGAATCCTGACAAGCATTTGGCTGATAAGGATTTCGAAGATTATGCCAAGGAGGGCGTGCTGGATGCTTGCGAGTTCATCCTTAAATCGGGCTATGAGAAAATAAATGCTATAGGCTATTGTATAGGCGGGACTTTGCTCGCGACGACCTTGGCCTATATGTCCGCTAAGAAGATGGATTATATTGCTTCTGCGACTTTTTTAGCTACGCTTCTGGATTTCTCAGATCCGGGGGATATAGGTATGTTTGTGAGTGAGGAGGCTTTGAAAAGCGTGGAGGAAGAGACAGCTCTAAAGGGCTATCTTGATGGTAAGTACCTTGCTCAGAGCTTCAGCCTGCTTCGGGCGAATGATCTTATCTGGTCCTTTTTTGTGAATAATTATCTGCTGGGCAGGAGGCCACTCCCATTTGATCTTTTATCCTGGAACGCGGATCCTACGAATTTACCGGCCAAGATGTATAGTTTTTATATACGCAATATGTATATAAATAATAGCCTTGTAAAGCCCAGTGGAATTGGGATTCTTGGAGTTCCGATTGACCTTGGCAAAATAAAAATCCCGAGCTTTTTCCTTTCATGCAAGGATGACCATATTACGCTTTGGAAGGCAACATATAAGGGGATGCAGGCTTTTGGTGATAAAGGCGGAAAGAAGCAGTTCTGTCTTACCTCTTCGGGCCATGTGGCTGGTGTGATTAATCCTCCACAAAATAGAAAATATTCTTACCTTACAGGCGGGGACTTGACTTCAACTTCGGATGATTTTCTGGAGCAAAGCAACGAAACCGCCGGATCTTGGTGGGTTTTCTGGAAAGATTGGCAAGCACAATATTCCGGAGAAGAATTGGTAAGCTCTTCTAATTATGAGAAACTCGGCACGATTTCCCCAGCCCCAGGTAGCTATGTGAAAGTGAGTTGGTAAATATATTGTCACCCCGGGCGAAGCGAAGCAATTATCCAGGGCCTATAACCACGATAGCTGAGGGCTATCTCAAATGCTAAGGTTATGGGCCCCGGGGTCTCCAGGCTACGCCAAAAGGCTTCGCCTTGGCAAGTCGCCCGGGGTGACGTGTGTTGCAAAATTCCGGAATAACATCCTTAAAGTTAATGTTAGATCATCCAGGCATGCCAGGACCTCCAGGACCAGTAGCAGCTCTTTCGGCAGCCAGGGCCGAAGCATGTAGTCCTGGCGCTGCTGCTTGCTGCTCTCTTTTGACACGATCCACGTTTTGCTGAAATCGTTCTGGTCTTGGGCCGCTCCTGTAGTTCTGATCCAACTCAGGCATTTGCTTCAGTCTTTTTTCAAATTCTAGTTTTATCTCTTCATTGGCAGGCTGGAATCTCAAATGGTTTTTAGAATTCCCAACGTTCGTACCTTTGCGTTCAAGAATTACCAATTCTTGTATTAGAAGCAATTCTACATTACCTATTCTCTCTGCCATAACACTTTGGTTATCCCTATGCTGAGCATCAAAATCCTCTATGTTACTTCTAGGGATATAACCTACTCGACCATTGCTTATTAATTCTTCAGCAAATTGTTGATCTATTTTTTCCGGTAGCCCAGCTTCATTGATTTGGTAAATGCTCTTCACAGAGCTCTGACAGCCTACTCCATCACAGGTAGTACATACCCCAACACTCAATCCTTTCTCTGCTTTAGCTTGTATTTCTTGTTTTACTTCCTCTACAGTCTTATGTTCAGCTACAGCTTTTTCTTCCACAGTCTGTGCTACTACTGCCCGTACAGGAGCCCGCGCAGGTGGAAACATCTGATTCACAAGAGCATCTACTGGCACCATTC
Source organism: Rickettsiaceae bacterium (assembly GCA_043766875.1). Classification (GTDB taxonomy): domain Bacteria; phylum Pseudomonadota; class Alphaproteobacteria; order Rickettsiales; family Rickettsiaceae; genus JAYUHP01. The sequence goes on along the minus strand of JAYUHP010000141.1, from coordinate 3,401 downwards.
TGTCATCAACTGTTCGACCTGGGGCACCTTGGGTGCCGAAAATAACATCCCTTTTGCCGGCTTGAATGTCTGCTATTTGTTTTGGAGTTTGAAATTCAACAGATCTATTTACTATTCCATCAATTATCTTGTCTTTACGCTCTTCCACTTCTGCCATTCTTGCTTGATGTTCTGCTTCTTTTTTTGCCACAATCTCGCCAAGTAATTTTTTTCCAGAAGATTTTGCTGTTTCAGTGACTGCTGCTGTGTGTTTACCATGCACTTCATTTCCTGATTCAACTTCTTTTGCAGCTATTTCTCTCGCCATTTTTTCTAGCTCTGGATCTGGGCGCATCCGAGACGACTGATGCATTCCTACTTCTTCGAGAGGTTTTATTTCCGTGGCCACTGCAACATTTTGTGTAGCTTGTGATAGGACATTTCCAGCATCGTTCATTTTTACATAACTCTTCACTACCGGATCTTGCTCAGCTTCATTGACAAAAGTTGTAAGTCTGTCAGTTTCTGCTGTTCTTGCCCCCAGTTTGAGCATATGCCCCTCGTCCATTAATGTAGTTTTTCTTGCTTCCCCACTCTTTAATGACATATGTGGTGCCATCCTTGCCGAATGCCCAAGTTCTGTACCAAGATGCTGTCTGCCCTCTAGTACGGCTTTTCTATCCAAAAGTTGTACATTTGGTGAATCTGGACCAGAAAATTCTCTTCTCGCTGCTCCATAATTCCCTAAAGCTCTGTTAAAATCCAAGCCAGTTACAAATTCATCAAAATCCTTGATGCCGGGAACAGTTGTCTTTAAATCTGTTAGAAAACCTTGATCAGCAATATTACTCTTTATATTCTGGATCTCTTCCTCGCTATAGGGCTTGCCGCCTTCTATTGCTTTTTCCACAGCTCTGTTGAACATTGTTTGGTTATACTCAACCCAAGCTTCTCTTAATTCTTCTTTACGAAAATTGCTTTGCGCGCCGAATTGCTCAGTCTCTGCTGAAGCGCTGGCTTCAATTCCTGCCATGCGAGCTTCATGTCTTCGTGCGATATCTGCTAAATTTACTTTTGATTGTTCACGCTCTTTCACTATTGGGCCAAGTTTACCTACTAGACCTCGCTCCGCTGCAGTATTTCTTTGAATTTCCCCTTGAATAGCTTGATCTACTTGCGCATTCTCTACTGCCGCTTGGCTAGCATGAGAAGATCTAGACTGCTCTAGATTTTCTTGTGCAATATCTACCTGCGTTTTGCTTCTAGCAGCTTTTAATTCTTCTTTAGCTTCGGCGTGACGGTTCACTAGCTCATTGATACGCCCTCCGCGAACTTGAAGCCCTTCAGCTTTTTGTGCCTTTGGACCTGCTATTGCAGCGTTATTCACTTGTAAATCTGCATTCAAAGCATCTAATTTTGTATTAAGAGGAGCTATCTCAGCTTGCAATTGATCTAGCTTAGCCTTTGCTTTCTCAAGCTCTGTTTGAGCCTTTGCTTTGGATGCAATAGTACCTGATTTTGTTTGCGGAGTTAATTGCTTCATTTCTAGTGCTACTATTGCTAAATCCTTACGCTTCTCATCCAGTTTTGAATTTATTTCTATAATTTGTTTTTCAAGCGCCAAATTCTCTCTTTTTAAATCAGCCAATTTTTGCGCATTAGATCTATCATCCTCTAGAGCAACCGGTGCTGCATCCCCTAGTCTGTGAGCTCTTGCTGATGGTTTCTCATGATGATCAAAAAATGCCTGAGTATTAAACTCTCTAGTTTCGACTGAGTGATTTTGGAACTCCGTTAGTGTACCAACTCCCTGAGCGCGATAGTAGTCATCTATGGGTTTTCTCTTTGCAATGTAAGTCTCCATCAAGCCTTCAGGAAATATGCTAGCCAGCTCCTTATCAGAAACTATTTCACCTGCAGTCAATTTATCAGCTACTGATACAGGTATTCCTCTGACTTCGCGTGCTGATTCTCTCAAAAGCTCTTTTTGTATCTGATTGATCCCTATCCTATAGGCTTCTCTAGCTCTATCTTTTGGTATATCTGAGCTTGCTGACATAATCTATCCCCATCATTAATTCATTAAAAAAACTTTAATATCTTAATTGAATGATAACACAGATAGATTGCGATCAATAAAAATTTTAAAAAGAATTAATTTCTTTACTTTATAGCTATTGTAATTTTAACACGTCGATTTTCGGTCTAGATGTGCCGAGGGCAGTGGATGGTTTTGACAAATTGTCCTTGACTTATTCCGCGTTTTGGATAGAATTTGCTTCCAGTCAATTGACTGAAAAAATGGGCTTGTAGCTCAGCTGGTTAGAGCACACGCCTGATAAGCGTGAGGTCGGAAGTTCAAGTCTTCTCAAGCCCACCATTTTTGAAAGCCCGTTCAATCTCCACTATATCCTGTGGAGTATTCGCGTGATACCAGTGGCCTTGCATAGGGATTCCGGCAAGACGCACTTTGCTGTAGAGATCTCCAATTCCTGGGTAATATTCCCTGAATGAGGAAACATTTTTGCTATTTTCTACAATCGCCTCCGGCTTTACAAGATGCACACCTGCGAACATATATGGGAAAGGCTCGGTAGTTAAAGCTCTGGTAACTGTGCCCAACTCATCCAGGTGGAAATCACCGCTGCCCGTATAGCCATAAGCCTTATCCGTATCCTGTAAAAGTAGCAGCATGTCTAACTCATGCTCGTTCCAATATTTAATCATATCTTCAAATATATACTTTCTGGTCTGATGATTATATCGCTGTTAAGCGTGAAGATTGGCTTGTCCAGACTATATAATTTAGCTAATTTTTTGACCGTTCCAGCTGTCTCTAAAAGTGCTGGTTCATACTCTACGATAATTTCTGGAAAATCAGGATTCAGATTCCTAAATGCAAGGACCGCTTCGTCAATTTGCTCATGTAAATGGTGTGAATTGATGATGATCCGCTTAAAATTATACAGCTTGGAGAGTTCAAGAGAGTAATATAGCAAAGGTTTGCCCGTTATATTTATAAGCGCTTTTGGGGTGGAATTTGTTATATCCCCCATCCGCGTGCCGCGTCCTGCTGCAAAAATTACTAATGCGTCTATATTCATATGCGATCCTGGATCCCGGCCTTCGCCGGGATGACATCTTTACAAAAACTGTGAATATGCTACAATGCGGCCATTAAAATTACTAGGATTATATGTCCAGACTTAACATTGTTATAGCGCCAGATCCAATACTGAATCTTAAATCCCACGATGTTGCTGAGGCCGAGCTAACGCCGCAGATGAAAGAGTTCATTGAGGATATGATCAGCCATATATATACAGATAAAGCTGTGGGCTTTGCTGCGGTGCAGTTTGGTGTGCATAAGAAGATCATAGTGGTAGATCTTGGTAATGATGAGGATCTGCCTCGTCCTCCGG
>JAYUHP010000140.1:0-26693 GCA_043766875.1 Rickettsiaceae bacterium | reverse complement strand
CCATATAGCCCAACACTATGGACCTCATCAACGTATGTAAGGGCGTTATATTTTTTTGCCAGCTCCACGATTTCTCTCATTGGAGAAAATAGACCATCCATTGAGTAAACAGATTCAAACACTATCATTTTAGGACGCTCTATTGGAACCTGCTTTAACTTGCTTTCAAGAGATATTAAATCATTATGAGAATAGACGAATTTTTCTGCACGTGAGTTACGAATTCCTGAAATAATAGAAGCGTGGTTCATTTCATCCGAGAAAAATACAATATCCGGCATTATTTTGGCAATACCAGTTAGTGCTGCATCATTTGCTACATAGCCAGAGGTAAATACTAAAGCTTTTTCTTTATCATGCAGCAAGGCAATATTACTTTCCAACTCTAACAAGGATGAATTATTTCCGCCGATGTTTCTTGTGCCTCCAGAACCTATTCCATTCTTATCAATAGCCTTTTTGGCTGCCTTTATTACAGAGCGATTCTGACTCATGCCCAGGTAGTCATTGATGCACCATAGCACTATCTTCTTGCCAGTAGCATTACTCATGGCAAAAGGAAATTCCCCTGATAGACGAGTAAGATTAACAAATTCGCGATACCTACCTTCGCTGCGTATGGTATTTATGTGTTTTTCAAAGATTTCTTTATACATCACTATCCTATCGTCAAGCCAGATTTTTTCCAATCCTGGACAAATCTATCCAGCCCTTTATCAGTTAGTGGATGATCCAATAACTTCTTAATCACATCGTAAGGTATTGTGGCAGCATCAGCACCCAGCATCGCAGCAGTATAGAAATGTTGAGGATGCCTTATGGATGAAGCAAGTAACCTTGCGTCATATTCCGGGTAATGATCAAATATGGTTTTTATCTCGCTAAGCAACATACCCCCATCTTGCCCAATATCATCCAAACGACCTACGAAAGGCGAAACATAAGTAGCCCCTGCTTTTGCAGCCAATAATGCCTGATTCGCTGAAAAGCAGAGAGTCATATTCACCTCTCTCCCTTGCTCAGAGAAATATCTACAAGCTTTAAGCCCATTCCATGTAATCGGAAGCTTTAGCACTACATTATCTGCAATATCCAAAATCTTCTCGCCCTCCTCAAGCATGCCGTCGTATTCTGTCGAAGCTACTTCAACGCTTACAGGACCTTCCATTATCTTGCAAATAGCAGTAACTGTAGAACGAAGGTCCTTGCCATATTGTGCCATAATGCTTGGGTTCGTCGTTACGCCATCAATTATGCCGTAAGCTATGGCTTGCTCTATTTCTTTTGGATCAGCGCTATCAATAAAAATTTCCATCCCTTATGTTCCTTTAATGTAGTTTTGTTAAAATATCGTCCAGCTGTTCGAGTGTATTATAATGAAATATCACCTTCCCACCATCCCCCACAGTCTCTATCGTCACTTTCATACCAAATTTGCTAGACAAAGATGCGACCAAATCATTCAAATCCCCATCCTGTGGTACTGAAGACCCGTAGGGTCTTTTGCCACTATTTTCTGGCTGCTTGTTCCAACTTTTTGATAGATTCTCAGTTTGCCTTACATTAAGACCTTTATCAATTATAGCAGCAGCTATTTCTATAGCATTTGCGTGACCGACCAGACTTCTTGCGTGGCCCATTGATAGCCGGCCCTCCACTAAATCTCGCTTTATCGATTCAGGCAGAGTATTTATTCTAATGATATTCGCTACATGGCTTCTGCTCTTGCCCAAAATAGACGATAATTCTTCCTGGGTATAACCGAATTCTCCCATCAGTCTTAAATATCCTTCGGCTTCCTCTACAGCATTCAAGTCCTGCCTTTGGATATTTTCTATCAAGGCAAATTCGAGCTTCTGTTTACTATTCGCATCTTTTACTATTACCCTAATTTGCTTAAACCCAGCAAGCTTGCAAGCTCTCCATCTACGCTCACCGGCTATTATAGAATATATATCGCCATCTTTGGCCACGATAATAGGCTGCAGAAGCCCATTTTTTGTTATTGAATCAGCCAGCTCAAACAGAGAGTCTGGGGTGAAATTTTTTCTGGGCTGGTAAAGACCAACGCTAATGCTTTCTATTGGAAGATCTACCATTAAATCTTCTGCTAATTTTTCTGACTCTATGACATCACCCAGGGTTTCTCCTAGTAATGCCGACAATCCTTTTCCAAGACCTTGATTCATTGACATTTTAACATACCATTATTTAATATTTCTTTTGCTAGCTCGATATAGCTCTTTGCCCCAGTACTTGTATGGTCATAGACAATCACTGGAAGCCCATGCGAAGGAGCTTCTGACACTCTAACATTTCTCGGTATTACTGTTTTAAACACCAAATCTCCGAGGCATTTTCGAACATCATCTTCCACCTGTTCAGTCAATTTATTGCGTTTGTCATACATAGTCAATATAATACCTAAGATAGCCAATTCTTTGTTAAGGTTTTTTTGAATTATATTAACAGTTTTCAGCAAATTACTCAGCCCTTCCAGGGAATAGAACTCGCATTGCATCGGTATCAGTAAATTATTCGCAGCTACCATGGCGTTTACTGTGAGCAATCCCAGAGAAGGTGGGCAGTCTATGACAATATATTCATAATTTTTTATATTATCTATTATCGATTTAAGAATATATTCCCTTTTTTGCTCATTTACCAACTCAATTTCTGCGCCGCTCAAATTCATATCAGATACAATAATATCCATATTTTGTATCTTGGTTTGAGATATTGCATCTTCCACTCTCAAACTCTTGTTTGTAAGTAGCTGATATATGCTGTATTTTCTATTCTCTTTAGCTATACCAAAACCGCTTGTCGCATTGGCTTGCGGATCCAAATCTATGAGCAATGTTTTATGCCCTAGAGCTGCAAAAGCAGTTGCCAAATTCGTAGCCGTAGTTGTTTTTCCAACTCCACCTTTCTGGTTTGCAACAGCTATAACCTTAGTCTGATTTTTTATGTACATTAGTAATATCTAATATTTTGGAATTTGTGTTTGTAATGCTTGCATATTTTTGACATTCAAAATTCCAGCGTTTTTGGGCTTTTTCTATTTCTAACTCGGCAGTTTCCCCTTTAAGAAGCAATATTCTTTTATATTTAATATTTTGAAGCTTGTCCAATATATCATCCAGATCGGCAAATCCTCTCGCAACAACTATATCACAATTAGTCTGAATATTTTCTATTCTATCACTGATCACTTCAGTATTTAAATGCAATATTCTAGAAACTTCTGTCAAGAAACTACATTTTTTCCCATTGCTTTCTACTAGAATAGTTTTTTCTACCCCTAATATGCTCAAAATTATTCCGGGCAATCCACTACCCGCGCCAACATCAAGCACGGTTTGAGATTTATCCTCTATAAAATTCATCAGCTGAGCAGAATCTAATATATGACGTATCCATAAATTTGGAATAGTATTTTTAGATATGAGGTTGATATTTTTATTCCACTTGAGTAAAAGATCCACATATGATGATAGTTTCAAAAATGTTTCACGTGAAACATTTTGCTCGATTTCTTTAGACATTTTTCGATTTCAAATGGATTATTATTGACATAATTGCTGCTGGGGTAATACCCTGAATACGCTTTGCAGCCCCTAGAGTTAAAGGCTTGTATCGCTGCAGCTTTTCCCTTACTTCAGTTGACAGACCACCAATTTTACTGTAATCAACATCTTCAGGGATTAGTACGGATTCCTCTTCTTTGAACAATTGAATATCCAAAAGCTGCCTATCTAGATAAGAATTATATTTGGATTCAATCGCAAGATAATCCAGTATTTTAGGATCTATGGAGCTTGCTTCTGGAAAAATTCGCAGCACCTGATCAATGCCACCAGTTTGTAACCCCAATATTTCGAACGCGCTACGCTTTTGCCCGTCTTGAGCAATCTTTATTCCCGAAGCTAATAGCTTACTGGAAGATATTAAATTGGCTAGAAGAAAGGCTTTTGCCTCATTTATTGATGATATTTTATTTTGAAATTTTTCTGCCCGATTGCCACTGATACAACCAATTTCAATAGCTTTGGGAGTAAGCCTTATATCCGCATTATCCGCGCGTACAGAAATTCTATATTCCGACCTGGAAGTAAACATCCTATAGGGCTCCGAAGCCCCACAAGTAATCAAATCATCTATCATCACACCGATATAAGCATCAGCGCGATCCAAAATAAATGGAGGTCTATTTTGTGCAGCAAGAGCAGCATTAATCCCGGCGATTATACCCTGTCCAGCAGCTTCTTCATAGCCCGTAGTACCGTTTATTTGCCCCGCAAAATATAGCCCATTAACTTTGATGGTTTCCAGCGTGGCTTTGAGCTCTCTCGGGTCAACGAAATCATATTCTATGGCATAGCCAGCTCTGATCATTCTGACATTCTCAAGCCCTGGAATTGAATGTAAGATTTCAAGCTGCACATCAGCTGGAAGGGAGGTAGAGATGCCATTGGGATATATTGTATCATCGTCAAGTCCTTCTGGTTCGAGGAAAATCTGATGCTTTTCTTTTGAGGCAAATCGGACAATTTTATCTTCTATCGATGGGCAGTATCTTGGGCCTATCCCTTCTATATTTCCAGAATACATGGCAGATTTATGAAGATTTGCTTTGATTATTTCATGAGTTTCAAGCGTTGTATGGGTAATATAGCAACTTATTTGAGGTACCATCACCTTTTCGGTCAGCTCAGAAAAAGGCCTCGGAACTTCGTCACCTTGCTGGCGTTCGATTTTAGTATAATCGATGGTTTTTCCATCTATGCGTGGTGGAGTGCCTGTTTTTAGGCGCCCAAGATTGAATTTCAGATCTTTTAATGTTTTAGATAGGCCATATGATGGCTCTTCATCATATCTACCAGCTTTTGTTTGCTGGTCTCCAATATGAATCACACCGGATAAAAAGGTTCCCGTGGTAAGGACTATTTTCTTACAGGAAATTCTCCTGCCATCCTTTAATACAACCGCCTGGACTTGTGAATCTTTGGTTTCTATATCGAATACATGGCCTATAATAACCTCAAGACCAGGATAGTTTTGGATTACATCCTGCATTGCAGATCTATATAATTTTCTATCAGCCTGAGCTCTCGGCCCCCAAACAGCAGGACCTTTGCTCTCATTGAGCATCTTATAATGGATTCCGGCTCGGTCAATTATCGCCCCCATAATACCATCAAGAGCATCAATTTCTTTTACCAGAATACCTTTTGCGACCCCCCCAATAGCAGGGTTGCAGGACATCTCACCTAAATTCTCTAACTTCAATGTAACCAAAGCAGTTTTGGCCCCAGCCCTAGCAGAAGCCGCAGCCGCTTCACACCCGGCGTGCCCTCCGCCTATAACTATTACATCAAAATCAGCCATAATGTTTCACGTGGAACAATTTATCTTACAATCTCTATCTGAGAAAAGAAAAATTTGATTTCCTGAACAGCGTTTTCTGCAGAATCAGAACCGTGAACAGTGTTAGCCTCTATGCTTTCTGAAAGATCACCACGAATTGTACCTTTCTCAGCATCTGTAGGATTTGTTGCACCCATAATCTGACGATTTTTTGCAACAGCATCTTTGCCTTTCAGCACCTGCACTACCACAGGGCCTGTGATCATATAGTCAACTAGGCTAGCAAAAAACGGACGTGCTCTATGCACTTCATAAAAATTTTCTGCTTGGTCCTTTGTAAGCCACATCATCTTCTGAGCCGCAATCTCTAAGCCCGCAGCCTCAAAATAACTATTAACTTTCCCAATAAGATTTCTCTGAACACCATCTGGCTTGATTATAGAAAGAGTATATTCCATAGACATATTTTCCTCGTAATATAAATTTATAGACAGGGAATCTACACTATTTTATATATTTTTTAAAGCATTTTTTACATTTACTTAATAGTAATTTAACGACCACCAATCGAATTTTGTCGCTTAGGTCCTCGAGATATTGTGTGAGCTTCTACAACAGAACGTCCGGTACCTTCAGCAGGGTGCTCCGTAAGTGCACGTATAAGGAGGCTCGCTAAACTCTGGCTACCTTTCTTCTGCTTCGCCTTTTTCTTAGCCTCTTCTGCAGCTCTTTGTGCTTCAAGCCTTCTCCTCTCTAATTTTTCTAATATTTTTTGATTTGCCAAATCAGCAGTACTTGGTGTGGAAACGGATGTTGCAGATTGTTCTGCAGTTGGCGTAGTGGTAGGCTTCCCCGTCTGTTGGAGATTGGCTGGTGGTGGCATTACACCGGTTACTGCTGTAGTCTGAGGAGGAGCTGTGGGTTGCAGTATATGGCTAGTTGAAGCATTAAGCCTTGTACCAGCAGCGGTAGCTAAGGTTTGGGTATTACGTTCAGAACTCGCTGAAGCAGCTGCTGGGGCTGAATTACTTTGAGTTAAAGATTCTTGGATTGCTTTCGCTGCTGTGATGGTCTCAGTATGCGACTTACTTTGCTTAGGACTATCTGGCTGAGATACTGCTTCTTTTGACTCTTCTTGTGCTTCTTGTGCTTCTTGTGGAAGTGCTGGTGAGTTTTCTTTCTTTTCCGCCTTCTCTTCTGCCTTCATTTCCTCCTGTATCTTCGATGGCTCTTGTAACTTTCCATCTTTACCCTTTAATTCATATGCTGCTTTTTCTTCAGGAGTAACAGCTGCTTCATACTTCTCTGACGCATATTCTAAAGGAGTTTTGTCACCTATTTTTAACTCATCCTTTGAGAGCCAACCACTCTCCAAACCCCCTTTCACACCCGATTTAGAATCTAAATCATTATAGATATCATTTAGATTTTGCAATGCTTCACTGCGAATCTTCAGATCAGGACTTGTTACATTTGCCTTCCATTCACCTATCTGCTTCCTAATTTCTTCAGGCGAGCCTCCAAGATCAGCCACAACATCCTCTTGATTTTAATTTTCACCTTTGATTATAAAATAATTATTGTTGAAAAGTAAAGATTTAACGAATTATTTACATTAAAACAAAGTCCGCGCGATACATAATACCACGACTTTCTTAGCCCTGGCCTTCTTTAGCTGCCTTGCACATAGATTCACCGTATTGCCTGTGGTCATCACATCATCCACTAGCAATATTGTTTTCCCACGGATTTTCTGCTTATTTTCCACCACAATACTGCCAGATAAATTATCTATCCGATATTTCCTTGAAAGGCCAGTCTGAGTACGCGTATTTTTAGCCTTAATCAGCACATCAGCTGTGATCTTTTTACCCAAAAGCTTGGCAACTTCTTCAGCCAATACCTGGGCATGATTATATAGCCTAGATAATCTTCGTAGCTTATGCATAGGAACAGGCATGATAATGTCCGCAGATTCTATCTCCTGCCTATAGCGGCCAACAAGCATCCTTGCTATAATCCTAGCTACGAATGTTCTGTCATAATATTTTAAAGCATGGATGATCTTTTTACTATTTCCATCAAAGCGCAATAGGCTTCGTGCAAAATCGTAATATGGACGGTCTTCTAGACATTTGAGGCATGTATTGTTACTATAGCCATAATCTATGCTAAATTCGAAACAACATATCTCGCAATGGGGTTTTGTGATAAAATTTAGCTTATTCCAGCAAGAAATGCAAAATCCATCATTCGTGAGTATTAGATCGGAGCAAATAAGGCACCGCGGTGGGTAAATATAGTCTATTATGTAGTTTAGAAATACCCGTACCAAGCTTATCATATAATATTTGCTACCCCATTAATTTGATGTTTAAACCAAGTAATCTGCCTCTTTGCGTATTGACGCGTTTTCGCCTGCGCTTGCTTGGTTGCCTCTTCTCTTGTAATCTCACCTCTAAGATATCTTCTAATCTCTTTAAATCCTATCGCTTTTTCTGCTGAAGATGATTGATCCATAACATTTCTTACTTCTTCTAGCACTCCCATGGACATAAGCTCTACAAATCTTCCGTCACATCTGGAATATAACTCGCTTCTATCTGGTATAAGAACGGTTATCTCCACATCATATTTATCTAACGGGGATTTTGGTGCCGATGAAGCATGAAAATCAAATATAGATTTTTCTGTATAGGCAAATACCTCATAAGCACGGATTATACGCTGAGTATTTGATGGATGTAGCCTTGCTGCGAGAGGATCAAGTGATTGCAGCTTGGCATAAAACGCCTCTCGGCCAATATCCACAAACTGGTCACGCACAGCATTGCGCAACTCTTGTGGCACCTCAGGTATCTCACTTAAACCTTCAGATAAAGCCTTGATATATAGCCCAGTGCCACCAACCACTATAGGGATCTTCTCACGAGCTGTGATCATATCTATAGCTTCCGTAGCCTCTTGCACATAACGGCTCACCGAATAATTCTCTCCAATAGGAGTATGGTTATATAGATGATGAGGGGCAAGCGCCTTATCTGCCATGGTTGGAGAGCATGTTAGAATAGGTATTTCTTTATATACTTGGATGGAGTCAGCATTTACTATCTCTCCTTCAAGCTCTAAAGCTTTTTCTAAGGCCAATCTACTCTTACCGCTTGCTGTGGGACCACAAATTATAAACAGTTTTGGCTTATCCATTCCTAATTGATTTGAAACTGAATGAGGAATATATTTGTAATTCAAATCAAACCTTTTTGGATGACTGATTTTCAAAGGAGTCAGTTTTAATATTCCAATCTGCGCACAACTTTTCCCTCTTTGTGCTCATCATAGAAATATCAACTTTAGATTTGAGGACATATAGCTTCGCGATGGCAGCAGGCAATGTCCAATAGACAACTTGACCTACGAGAGCAGAGCCATAAATAACCACCCATGTTGAAATATCTCCACTCAGCGTACGAGTAGATTCTTCCATAGAGCTACTGCTCCAAAACTGTGATATATAAGGCAAAATCCCTATTAAATTGAAGGTACATATTGTTGCAGAAGCGCATTTATGCTCTTTGCGGTCAATAAAGCTCACAACCACCGTAGGCAGCATAGCAACAGAAAAAAATATGAAACCAGCTTGTGAAAAAAACAAAATCACGCAGGCTATTACCATAGCCACTAGCTTTATCAACATAGTGGTTACTCTAAAATACCGCGCATCATCATCAAGATAATCTGTCATCGTCCTTCTCCAGTTATACCACTAAAATAAGAGCTACTACCATACATAATATGTATCCCAGTAGTACCGTAACTCTTTGTCCTAAACCTAGCCCTATATTATATACCTCTTCACTATCAGATAATCTCTTGATTGTCTTAGTTAGATCAAGCATCTGCTTATAGGCTACTTTATATCCCTTATTGTCATTTTGAAAAAGTTTTGGATTTGATACTACATATAGCATTTGAGACAACATACCACTACCCGCAAGCTCCGCAAGCTCGGAGGTTATAACATGTTTAAGCTTCGCATTATGCAAATTATCATTAGCCCATTCTATCAATTTTTGGGCAGCCACACTACATAAATGAGGGATTTTTATTTCTGGCACCTGTTCCTGAACAATTGCTAAAAGAGATATTGCTTTAATCAGAGTAGAATCACCAATATTTGTAAACCTGGTTTCGCGAGATTTTATATCCTCTGCGCTCAACCTACTTTCAACAAAGGAAACTATGTGATGGTCTATATTCAGCTTCCCTGGCGTATGAGCTGCAACCTTATCCAAAGAAACTAGCAAATCAGATATGGATAACGCATAATCGCTTGAAATGACTGGGCTCATACATGGCAAATACATGTCTAAGTCGTATGAAATCCGCTCTATACAATCACTATCAGACATAAGCATAGAGGAGACCTTTGACAAAAGGCCCGAATATTCTTTTGGTATATTAGCAGATCCATCGGAAATCATTATGTGCCAATAACTATGTTTTAAAATTGTTATTACGGTATTTAGCAACGCGCTGCTACTCTTGTTAATTGAGTAGAAAAGTACATTTTGAAACGAAGTAGTAGTGATACAAAAATCTTTCAGTCTAATTGGGCTATTCGGATCTAGCATAGCAATGATCTTGAGAAAAGATTCCTGCATCTCTCCATCTAAGGTCCCAAAAGTTTTATCATGCTGGACATGCATAAAATATTCTACTACTTCAGCTCTGCCCTTCGTCTTCTGGACCCATTTCAAAAAGCCTTCAGTACGACAAAAGGTTAACCCATCATCGTAAAATGCTGTAATTGCGCTTGCAAGTGCAACCGGGTTGGAGTAATTGTGACCGTTAAACAATGTGGTATAGCTATTCGAAGATTTGGCTTTAGGCATTTTTGTTGAAGCACGCGAAGAGCCCCAGGCAATCAACCGCTCCACCCCCCAACGAGCTTCTAACATATCCTGCATAGTCCAGGCTAATAAAAGCTTGAATTTTTGTGGTAACCGCTTTTGTGCGGCTGTTAGATTATAGCTTCCAGCTTCAATCCTTGCAGCGTTGTAAAGCTTAGGTTCATGTTTGCTAAAATCTGGAATCTCTCCAGTCATAGCATAATAAATCAGTATGCTAAAAGCATAAATATCTGCTCCTACCCCGAATACTTTCCTCCCAAAAGGTAAAGCATCAGCTATCTCTGGGGCCAAAAATGAAGGATGTTGATAAAAATGCGGTAAAGCATTAACGAATTCTCTAAGTTTTATTGTACCATCCTTAGAGATAATCACATTATCTGGATGTATATTATTACAGTTAATATTATGAGTATCACAAAACTCCAATAAGCTCACCATAGCAGGCATCAGCTTGTCTTCCACGTAATCATCCTTCATTGGCCCATTGGTCTCTATATAGCGTCGCAATGTTTCTTCGGGATTATATGCATCCACTATAGCGCAGATTAAATATTTTTTGCTAGTAGCAAGACGTACCAAAGAATAGGCTATTAAATTATTCAAACTAGGGCAGTGAAGAGTTGTCAACAAGTGCAATTCTTTTATAGAAACATTAAAACTCCTCTCAAAAACAATCGCGAAATATTCCTTCTCAGTTCCTGTATGTGTTGCAAAATAATATCTGCAGAACTGGTTGCTAAGCTCAGTAACAGGTCGATTTATATGAATTCTGTACACGCCACTAACCAAATCTTCCTGATAACTTCTTGGAAGAGCGTGGTATATATAATCTTGACCAGAATCGTGGTCACCGCTAAAAATAGACATGGGTTCAACCACCTGGTAATTTAGATAATATACTTACAAACTGTATATTGCTCGGGTTAATAATTTCCTCAGCGTAAACATGATTTCCCTTAATACTAACTACTTTTGCTATAGGGAAGCCGTAAGGGTAATATTTTCCATCACCGGAAGAAAGTATGTATTCACCAACCTTCATTTGATTGTTATCCGTGATGTACAATAACTCACCCCCTTTGTGTCCATCGCCAGCAAATATAGCTTTCTGGCCAGAAATAGAGGTTATGACAGGGATCCTGGAGTTAACATCAGTGATAAACATCATTTTTGAGTAGTTTTGAGCCGTGTAAGTAATTCTACCTACTATATTCCCATCTGAAATCACGATTTGATTTATATTTACCCCTTCCTTACTGCCAAGATTAACCATACCTCCTCTAGTATAGATGCCAGTAGAAACTGTGATTAACCTAGCCGAAAGATGTATGTTATCGTGATCTTTATGTTGGAACTTTAATTGAGACTTGAGCGACTCATTTTCTGCTTTTATCTGAGATATATTTGCCAAAACTTGCTGCAGACGAGCATTTTCTAGCTTCAAGGCCATATTTTCCTGCCTAGCATCCCAGAGTGTAGCTACAAATTGCTTTGCGCTGATAATTTTATCTGCAGCAGCGTCGAAACATAGGGTGACGGGATTAATTATGGAAGCTGATGTATCGAAAATCACTTCAGCTACCCTAGAATCTTTAGAAAACGACCATAAAAACAGCGAAAGGAGCATCAAGATTATAGATAAAGACCTAACAATAAACGCTTTCAGCGAATCAATAAAATCAGCTAATATATTAACCGTTTTTACACGGTTTGCTAGTATCGCCATCCATTAATCTTGTTTAAATAATACATGTTTCAAACGTGAAAATTCCTCTAAAACCCTTCCAGTACCAAGTGCTACGCATGACAAAGCTTGATCTGCCACAAAAACAGGTAGCTGAGTGGCTTCACTAAGAACATAGTCCAAACCCTTTAGCAAAGACCCACCTCCAGTCATCACAATCCCCTTATCCACAATATCAGATGAAAGCTCAGGCGGGGTGCACTCTAGCGCCAGCCTTACAGCCTGCACTATCTGTGATACTGGATCTACTAGGCTTTCGGCGATTTGTTGCTCGTTTAATATAATCTCTCTTGGAATACCGTTAATCAGATCACGGCCTTTGATTTCCATAGTACGTGGCTCAAATGACGGATCAACATAGGCAACGCCAATTTGTTTCTTTATTTTTTCAGCCGTAGACTCGCCTATAAGCAAATTATGATTCCTACGAATATAGGAAATAATAGCCTCATCCATTTTATCACCACCAACACGAACAGATCTAGCGTCAACTATGCCTCCCAGCGATAGAACAGCAACTTCGGTAGTACCACCACCTATATCCACAATCATCGAACCTGTAGGCTCAGTAACAGGAAGCCCGGCCCCAATTGCTGCTGCCATTGGCTCTTCAATCAAAAATACTTCTCGAGCACCAGCAGATTCTGCAGCTTCCTGTATAGCGCGCCTTTCAACTGGCGTTGAACCAGAAGGTACGCATACAATGATCATTGGCCCAGTAAAGCTACGCCTATTATGCACTGTACGGATAAAGTGCTTTATCATTTCTTCGGCACTTCTGAAGTCCGCAATCACACCATCTTTCAAAGGACGCTTAGCATCGATATCAGCAGGAGTGCGTCCTAGCATCATTTTAGCTTCATGACCGAAAGCATAAGGCTTATAGGAGCCACCATCTTTTATTAGAGCAACCACGGATGGCTCGTTTAATACAATTCCTTTGCCTTTAACGTATACGAGCGTGTTTGCAGTTCCAAGGTCTATTGCCATATCAGTTGACATCATGCCTAGGAGTCTTGAGAAAACCATGAATATATCCCTATATTTGTCGAGAACCGTCTATATCAGACAAGACGGTACAAAACATCATATCATTTGTCAGTCTCTTCGCAAGTGCAAAATAGCTAAATTGCTAACCAAAATTACAATGAGAGTCGGAGATACAATGGACCATAATGGACTAATGCCATTATAGGCCAAAATATTGGTGACAACCTGTGAAATTAAGTATGTGGAAAAGCCTATAAAAACCCCTAGAGATAAGGAGCTAATTCTATTTTTAGAGCGCATCTCGCCAAACATAAAGCACGATGCAAGCATTATATAAGCAACCATTACAAGAGGTCTGAGTAGTAATTTGTAGTAATATAATTGATGTTTGGATGATGGAAGCCCTGCTTTGGTGAGGTTATGAATAGCCTCTGGAAGCTTCCAGAAATTGAGGTGGTCCGGCGCTGTAACTCCCTCAACTAGATTATTTATCTCTAGATTAGTAGGGATGATATGCTGTTCTTTATCGAACCTATTGCCATCTTTACCAAAAATACTTACTTTGTTTAGCACAAAGTTACTATCTTCCAGGATAGCCTCTTCCGCCTCTATTCTCTCTATAAAACTATTAGCCTCATTTGCGAACAGAGCCGTTACCTGCTTCATTTTTTGGTCAGATACGGCAACAGATTTTGCAATATATATCCTTCGTTCGCCTTCATAAGGCTCTGAAATAATAATACCCAAGCTGGATAGAGCAAGATTAGGCATCTTACGCTCTGTAAATTTTGCCTCTAGAGTCTCGTATCTAACCAACATGTAAGTGGAGAGGGGATTGAGTATAGCTACCGAGAAGATCCCTATTAAGAAGCTGATGGAAAGCACTGGCAACAGCAGCCTGAAGATTGAAATTCCACTGCCCCAAATGATAAATATCTCATTACGCTTCGCGAGGCTGTAGTTCATAAGAAAAGCAGCTAACATCGCATTAAGAGGTATTAGCTCTAGCACTAAATAAGGTAGTTTTAAGAAGATCAGCTTGAGAAAAATACCGGAACCAATGGTAATCCCACGAACTTTATTGAGCAAATCAAAGATGTTGGAGAGAATTAACGCCCCAGAAATCACTACAAAGACTATAAAGAGCTTCTCCAGATAGACCTTGACAAGGTAACGTGATAATACTGAAGGATACATATTTCCACCTTAAATAGTGAACTGGTGGCCTGCCGGGCGTAGTTCTTTGAACGAAGCCTGGTGGGTCTGACAGGACTTGAACCTGCGACAACACCGTTATGAGCGGTGGGTTCTAACCAACTGAACTACAGACCCATTGAAGCAAGTATTTATATATTTTTTACAACGAAAAGTCTAGAAAAATT
Organism: Rickettsiaceae bacterium; assembly: GCA_043766875.1. Classification (GTDB taxonomy): domain Bacteria; phylum Pseudomonadota; class Alphaproteobacteria; order Rickettsiales; family Rickettsiaceae; genus JAYUHP01. Next base: position 12,297 of record JAYUHP010000140.1, on the reverse strand, counting down.
TAATGTATGAGTTCATAAGATATGAGACTGAAGATCAGCCTGTAGGATTTGGCTAGCATACTGGAAAGGTGTGTGACCTTTCAAGCTAAAATGAGGTCTGTAGTCATTATATTTTTGTACGGCTTGGCTCAGGTGATATTTAAAAGCAGCCAAATTATTGCCATGACCTGGTAAATCTGGGGCAAGAATTTGACTATAACCTTTAATTTTTGTGGCTACATTGTTCCAGCACCAGCCGGCATGCCAATCACCATGGACTAATATGCAGGTTTTTTTAAGATTACCTAATTTCATATTACATATCCTAAAGTAATTATGATGAGTATATTAGCCCCATTATTAAATAAATGATAATAATACTAAATTTTCCTTGCTTTTAATTTATATCTGCCTATACTGGGCATTAGAGTTTATTATCAGCTCTTCTTATGTGCATACCGCCTAGGTGGTGTATCTTATGATACAGACTGATCTTCTGCCAGTTGATCCTTCACGCGTTTAAAGAGTAATACAAACAGATAGTAACTCTTTAACAACAACAATCTTGAAGGAGATTTAACTATGGCTACAGGTAAAGTAAAATGGTTCAACGCAACAAAAGGTTTTGGATTTATCCAACCTGAAGAAGGTGGACCAGACGTGTTCGTGCATATCAGCGCAGTAAAATCAGCTGGTTTACAAAACTTAAATGAAGAGCAACGTGTAGAGTATGAACTTGCCAACGATAAAGGCAAAGCTTCTGCTACAAATCTACAATTACTCTAAATTTACTAAATTAAATTTAAATATTGGTTAAGCTCTATTTCCTGATGTCAGGCGTGTGCGCTTGCCCAAACAGGAAATATCTTATGCAAAATTTTGATTCACTGGGGCTCCCAGAGCCCCTTATGCATGCGCTTGCGCAAATGCAATTTACTACCCCAACTCCTATTCAAGCTGAGTCAATACCTCATGCTTTGAAAGGAAAAGACATTCTGGGCTCAGCCCAAACCGGCACCGGCAAAACTGGCGCCTTCGGTATTCCATTAGTTTCATGGCTATATAGCAATCCTCAGGGAATGGCATTAGTGCTAACACCCACCAGAGAACTAGCTGTCCAAGTACTAAGCGCAGTAACAAGCATCTTAGGTGGCAGAAACAGTACTGTTAAAACTGCTTTGCTTATTGGTGGTGACTCTATGGGTAAGCAATTACAACAGCTTCAGGCAAAGCCTAGAGTAGTTGTTGGAACCCCTGGTCGTATCAATGACCATTTGGCTAGAGGATGGCTGAAACTACACAACGCAGGATTCTTAGTTCTTGATGAAATGGACAGGATGCTAGACATAGGTCTGGCAATTCAAATAGAAAAGATCATAAAATATACTCCCAAAGAACGTCAAACATTGATGTTTTCAGCAACTATGCCACAAAACATTATTGATTTGTCTCAGAAATATCTGAAAGATCCAATCCGTGTTTCTATGGGCTCTACAAACAAGCCAGTGAGCAATATCAAACAAGAAACCATTATGGTTGATGAAGCTGACAAATACAGTAAATTAATCAGCGAACTAAACCAACGTACTGGTTCAATTATTGTTTTCGTAAAAACTAAATTTGGTGCTGATAGACTGGCTACCAAGCTTACTCGCGAAAATCATAGTGCAGATGCTATACATGGCGATTTGCGTCAGAATAAGCGTGACCGTGTTATAAGCGCGTTCCGTAATCAGAAATATCGTATCATGGTTGCAACTGACTTAGCTGCACGTGGACTAGACATACCTCATATTGAGCATGTTATTAACTACGACTTACCACAATGTCCTGAAGATTACATCCACCGTATCGGCCGTACTGCAAGGGCAGGGGCTGAAGGTTTTGCTGTAAATCTTATAGCACCGTCAGATTCTGCAAAATGGAGAGCTATCCATAGATTGCTAAATCCAGGTGAAAAATGTGATATTAAAGGCGGTGTTTCATCAGACAGAAGACCAAAGCCAAATGCTTTTGCTAAAGCTGGCGAGCGTCCATTTAATCGCGGTCCTGGTAGAGGCGGCCCTGGCAAAAGACCTGATGATTTTTCTGCTAGATCTGGTCGTGGTGATAGAAGAAAGCCAGGGAATGGCTCTGGTTATAATGGGAACGGTAATGGTGGCGGTAATAAGTCATTTAGACCTAGACGCCCTAGTACAGCTGCTTAAAGATGCTCCAGCAATGATGTCGTCCCGGCGAAAGCCGGGATGGATACCACTCAACTAAAAATCCTACTCTTCCTATCTGGCATCATAATAGAAACCAAAACCATAAGAGATATCGCAGTAATAAGCCCCACTATTTCTGGAGCATTTAGGAATGCTATATCTACAAAAGGCCTATATAATTCCAGCATGATCCAAGCAAATCCACCTCCAAGCAATGCACTCAAAGCACCCTTAGAGCTAGATTTTTTCCAAAAAAGACCGAATACAAGCGGTGCAAAGGCCATAACCATGGTCACCTTTCCGCTGCTCTCAATAAGACTGTGAACTGAGCTGGTAGTAGAAAGAGCAATCACACAGCCAACGATAGCACAACCAAGCATGCTAAGCTTTGTCCGAGGTACATCATCGCATTTAGAGTCGAATATGCAGCAGACGACATTCTTACTAAATATCACCCCAGCAGCTATTGTGGTATTTGCAAGGGTAGATAAAATCGCCGCTAAGAACGCCCCAAAAAAAAAGCACCTGTATTGGGAATGGGGTATATTCTACTATGAAGCTGACCAAAAACAGCTCCAAATTACCATGCTCTTTGGGGGCTTGGAAATTTATTTTTGATGCAGCTATAATGATAAAAATTGGAATTAGAGTCACTAAAAGATAGACCAGCCCTCCAAAAAGCGTGCTACGCAAAGAGGTGCGCATATTCTTAGGCGAAGAAGTAACGGGCGTAAAAATATTCTGCTGTGGAATTGTGCCAAGTATCATCGCAAATATAACTCCAGCCACGCTATATAGGTTAGGGTAATAAGCGCTGTCATCTACCGCGGCTTGGTCATTACTATGAACATGTTTCAAAATCTCCCCAAATCCGCCAATAACACCGCTAGCGTTCAGCATCACAAACAATAGGCCAAAAACTATCACCACAGTTTGCATAAAGTCATTTGCTGCCATATATTTTACCCCACCTCGGTATGCGTAAATGCCTATTACCACTGTAGTTGTAACGATTACAGCGCTTTGGGATATTATATCATTACATAGAAATGAAACCATGAATCCAAAGGCAAGGAACTGAGCTGTCATCCAGCCCAAATATGAGCATACTATCGCCATCCCAAGCGTAACTTCCACAGCTTTTCCGTATTTTTTCCTTAGGAAGTCAGCGATTGTCATAACATTTAGATTGTAAAATGTTCTACCAAATATAACACCTATGACAACCAAACATAAAAACGCCCCTATAGGATCCGATACAATTCCTATTATACCGCTATTAGCGTAGCCGGCTGGGAGATATAACAATGATTCCGCCCCAAACCAAGTAGCAAAAACAGTTATAGTGGATATGCGGAGAGGAAATGAAGAATTGGTTATAGATTTTTTGTCTGTGTAAATTGTCCTAAGAAAATAAACACCCAAAATAGGGGAAATCAGAACATATAATATCACCGCTACACCAAGCATATATGACCTCTTAGTAATATATGTATTGGATATATTACCGAAGACATAACTTGTATGCAAATTATTAACTATATTTACACAAAAGATATAATATATGATGTGTTTATGCACTATTTATTGGAGGTAGATCGTCATCCCTGGCAGCTCTCTCGACACGACAGAAGCCCTGGCGTAGCAGTGAGGCAGAGATCAAGAACTATGGACAAAGAAGACGATGTCATCCCAGCGGAGGCCGGGATCTAGTTTTATAAATTACTTGCCATCAAGATAACCCTCGGCATTATTAATTAGAGGTAGACATTTGGATAAGGGAATTTTCTAATATTTTAAGAAGCCGTTTAAATGAGGCAGTCTACATAATTTGTTAATATCTATCTTTAGTTAGCAATATCATTAACAATTATTAAGTTATCTTGATTTTTTTGTCATATTATGCTACAATGCTAATCTATTGCTTTATAGGAACATATATGAAACCAAAGCTTATAATTATTCATGGTCGTGGCACCGCAAATTTTGGAACTGGCGAGCAAGTGGATAGCTTATTCTCTAAACCAAACCTCAGCAAACATTCAGATGTGACGTACATAGGAGACTCTAAAGATGGTGTTAGTCTTGCTGAAATTGACACCATGTTACCAAAACTCATTGTTCCAGACAATGTGCCACTTAATATTATAATAGCGATGCATGGAGGTGTGGAGGATGGAGAATATATAGTTACAGCAGATAATGCTACTAAAGCGTCAGATCTTATCAATACCTTAATATCTGCCACTGAAGGACGTGCTTTAAATATATTATTCCTCTCTTGTTTTGGAGCAAATGTACAAACTCATTTGGCATTACTTCCAAAAGGATCCAAACTTATTTCTCTATCTGATATAGATAAAGAAACGCATTTCCATGATTCTCATAACGCAATGGCACCTGAGATATCAGAGCTAATAGCAGAGAATCCTTTTGTCCTAGAATCTCTACTAGAAGCATATCTATTTAGTCAGAAATTTACTTATAATACACCAATGATAGGTAAACATCACATGGATGGTTCGTTAGAAATTAAAGGGATGAAAGATTTAGCGAAGCAATATTTTGCTGGAAGTGAAGCAAATCCACCATCAGAGTTTCTCCAAAATTTATGTAAAATTATTCATCTGGCACCACAGCATCTTCAACTAGCTACTACCAAAATACTTGAATCTCATGGGGATATAACTGATTTAATATGCAAAGAGCAATTATGTCCTATTGTGATCCATAATTCTAGAGCTGGTACTTTTGAAAAATTTAAAGCAGATCATGAGAAACAATATTATTTTGCTGGTGCTCTAGATGAGTTGCATGTTACTCCTATTAATTTTGATGAGGCAGCAAGGCCCGATAAAGCGAAGTTACAAGATGCTGATTTAACTCTATACGCTCATTTAGAATATTATGTACACAAACATAATTTATTAGATAATGCAGAGCGTAAAGAGTTGGAACGCTTGAGGGAGAGTGATGCTCCAGATATGGCTAGATTAAATCAATTACAGCAAAATCCAGATATGTCAATTGTGGGGTATTTTAAATTTATACAGGATTACCCAAAATCTATGTCCATATTATTATTTGATGATCATAATTTTACTCATCGTGATTTTGCTGTAACCTCATTGCCGCCTCCTGATTACCAACTATCGATCAATCAATCAGCACTACCGATATATTCAGTATGTATGGGCCTCGCTTTTGACCAATATATGATGCATTGAAGTCTAATGGATACAACTCTAATAACTAAGCCTAGTTCCCTCACATCTTGAATGCCCGAAAGGAAAGTCTCGGCTAATCTGGAATGTACTACCAGATTAGCCGAAGTTTTTCCATTTAACTATCTGAAGCGCCCATACAACACCACGGCAACTCCTATCACAGCAGCCATTGCCCATGCATAAGAAGTGACATCCGTGTAAATAAAGCCAAAAATCATCGTTATAATTGCTCCTGTAGTCATCATGCATGTGTAAAAGACTGAGGCTGTTATGCCTTTTGAAGAGTCAGAAGCATTAAAGCTTATTCGATTGAGGGGTGCGGATATTAAACCAAAGCTCAGTGCGTATATCATAGTGCTAATTACGATACCCACCACGGTATGGTTAAGTAGCAGCACCACGCTGCTAATAACGGCTCCACCGATGCCAAATTCTATAATCTTCTCCAAAGGTACTTTATCAATGATAAATCTCACCAATTGCGATCCTACGATAAAGGAAGCAAAAACAGGTATCTGCACAACGCCAAAGTCCGGAGAAGTGAGGTCATTTTCCACCATTAATATGAATGGAGAAGTAGAAATCCAAAGCATTAAGCCTGAGTAAAATAGTCCGAATATCATAGCATGAACCATAAACTTATTATTTTTTATCAATGCATGATAATTTGCACAGGTATCCTTAAGGTTCAACTTCACCACTTGAGCCTGATTGCCTTTAGGCATAACAAAATAAAGGCATAATATTGCAAATAATGCCAAGAAGCCTATAGCCCAGAAAATTACCTGCCACGGATGCTGCATTATCAAGTAACCCCCAGCAAAAGGACCGATCATAGGCGCTGTTACGGAAACACCACTCATGAGAGCTAATATATTGATAGCATCGCGATCCTTATATGTTTCATGAATACAAGAATATCCAGCAATCATCATGCTACAAACACCGATGCCCTGAATAAACCTGTAGAAGATAAACAGGTACATTGAAGTTGTGGTAGCGCAGCCAAGGCATGAAATGATAAATACACCCCCTCCTGCCATTAGCACAGCCCTCCTACCGAACCTATCTGACAATGGCCCCAATACTAATTGAGAGATTGCATCCCCAACCAGCCATGAAGACAGCGTTAGCTGAGTCATATCGCTATGTACTGAAAAATAATTGGTGATAAGAGGAAAAGCCGGTGTATACATGTCGTTAGACATATTCACTACGAACTCATAGAACATTAAGAAAAAAGGAAAAATATAAAAATACTGCATATTGCGAGCCCCATAGATAATATTTACAATGCGCACTAAAGTACGCTAACAAACCGATAAATATTACCTTACCTAAGCTGCAATAATCATTACTTATTCCTCTCTTCCTGAGGAGCAATATAATGCACGGCGTCTTTCTTCTTTATCTCGGTCATGAAATCCAGCTGCGCTTGCTTTGTGAAAAAGGATTTTACCTCTATATCGCTGCGTTTAACATTCACGATTCCTTCCAAATGATCATATTCATGCTGGAATACTTTCGCTGCAAAGCCTTTTAATATGAGCTTTTTGGTGGTGCCTTCAAGAGTTGTATAGGTAACCAGGATTTTCGTATAGCGTGGGACAAAAGCAATTTTATATGGAGCATCGCCTAATATGGTGGAAAAACAGGCTTCCCAACCGGAGATGATTTTTTTGTCTATGGATTCAAAGCTCGGATTAATAGCCACGTCCAAATGCTCCAAAGAGCGATCCCAGCTATAGATGAACATCCGCTTTGAAACATCTATTTGAGGAGCTGCAAGGCCAGCTGCAGGCATTAATGGTGTTAAAGTATCCACCATGTCATCTGCTATTTTCTTCGCCTCGAGCAATCCCTCTTTCGTCGTCACAACATACTCAGCTTTTGTGCTCAAGCATTTATGAGCATCATTATCCACCGTTACTATCTGCATCTTCGCCCCCATAGCTACACAAGAATATGTTACAATTCCGCATAATAACATCAGCCGTGATATATATTTCATTGTCATTTTATGAACTCCTATTTACTGCGTACTCCAGGATATCAGATAAATAGGGTGTAAATCTAGAAGATTCTGGAAGCAATTTGATAAGCCCCCGAGCCTGGCTGTGGTAAGCCGATATATATAGGGCAATTTCCTGCTCTATATCATATTTTACCAATATAGATTTTACCTCTTCAAAGCACTTTTCTCGTTCTTCACCAAAGAAAATATCCTCTAGCTTTTTTTTGTCATCTGCGCTTGCCTTATTATATGCCAGAATCACCGGAGCTGTTATATTTCCTTGCGCCAAATCATCCCCAAGGCGCTTGCCAGATACGGCTTCATCTGAGAAATAATCCAGCATATCATCGATGATTTGAAAAATAAGACCCAATATAATCCCGTATTCCTTGCAGGCATTTTGAACCCTTTCGCTTTGATTAGCAATTATCGCTCCCACTTCCGCGCTCGCTCCAAATAAAGCCGCTGTCTTGGCTTTTGCAATCTCTTCATATTCTGTAATTGTTGGGATAGTATTCTCATATAACCTTGCCAGCTGCATTACCTCACCTTCAGCAATAACAGCAGAAGCTGCGGACAGGCTGTGCAAGGCTCCCATAGAGTCACTTTTAACCATCAGCTTAAAGGACTGACTAAATAGGAAATCACCAACCAAAATACTCGCTTTATTGCCCCATTTAAAATTGGCTGTGGGCTTATTCCTCCTTGTCAGGCTCTCATCTACCACATCATCGTGAAGAAGCGTCGCAGCATGTATTAGCTCAACAGCTGCAGCTAGAAATATATGCTTCTTACCATTATAGCCGCAAATCTCGCTGAATAGCAGCGTAAGAATAGGCCTGAGTCGCTTCCCACCGGCATGAAACAAATATTCCCCTATCTCCTCAACCAAAGACTCTTTTGAAACTAACGCATCAACAATAGCATCATTTACCTCCAATAAAGAATCGGCGAATGCTTCCTTTACATGGAAGCAGCTGGGAGATTTGTTATGATTCTTCACTTTGTTATTTTATCTAATACATCAGGTTTTAGTACATCCTCAGATACGATGGTTTTAAATTTATTTATTGCATCTTCGCGGTTTTTAGAAATTTTCTGAACATGCTTAAATAATGTTGAATAATATACCAAAGTTGCTGCAGGCCACGTAAGTTTTCCAATATTAGTGAGTTTTAAATTCTTGGAAATATCATAATCAATGAGCATTGCAGCCTTAGCTGGATTAGTGCTGTTTGCCACGGTGTTTAAAACCTCATTATAGACATCAAAGTAAAACTTATCGTTAAACTCACCAGTATTTGCGGCATTATTAATTGCGAAGTAAGAGCCTATCAAATAATTCAAAACCATCTCATAATCCCAAATAGAGACAACCCCTTTAGCAAGACTTGCTCCATCTGCGCTGTTAAAAATGCTTCTAATTTCTATTCCAGCATTTTGGAAACTGACCCCTATATTGGATATATTCAACTCCAAACCTTTGCTGTCTTCAGCAAGAGCCGCTTTAAGCCAGAATTCCAGTGGATTACCTTTGGTATCAAAATCTATTGCCGAGAAATCCAAATGCTGAAGTGTTTGCTTCACTACCTGCAAATTTGGAGATAGAGGAGCAGTATTGGCTAGCAACACAAGTGTTTTTGACAATTCTTTTCCATAGCTTGCACTCAAATAAGCCTTTGTGGAATAATCAATGGCAAGTTTCATGTCTTTGTCTTGAATCGAGCTCCCAAATTCTAATTTTGACGAGGTCTTCTGCGAATCATCCTTATAATTTAGCCTATTTGACTTAATACTAAAACCACCCATAATATCGCTCAAGAGAAATTTCTTTGCATCTGTGTGTAAGTCCACATCAAACTCATATTTAAGGTTCATTGGAATGTAGATACCATATATCAAACTAGGTGGCACAGTACGTTTTGACGGGCTGGCACCACTGTTTTCCATATTAATATTAATTGTGTAATCGCTTGGTATAGAATTTTTTAGCTCTTCCATGGTTCTGTAATATTGATGATTTTTCACAGCAAATTTTAGACCTGCACTAGCTTTCCCTAAAACCACTGAGTCATCTATCAAATCACTAATAGTGACATCTTTTGAGCTTATCTTGAGATTATTGATAGAATTTACAACCTCAAACACGCTTCTTCCAAGCAGCAGCACCTTAAGCAATGCAAAGTTCAGCGGCATATCAAGAGAGGCACTGTATTTACCAGATAATTTATAGCCAAAGCCACTATTTTCAGGCTTATATTTTGCTACGCTTTCCCCATTGTAACCGGCATATAATTTTTGTTCCAGCACATTGTAGCTGATTTTTAATGGAGATGAGTGTTTTACAATAGTGCCAATACTTTCCTCTGTAAAGCCATCCAGATCTATATCAATATTAAACGGAAATCCCCCTATGCAGGCTTTAGAAAAATCTACACCATAACTTGAGAAGAGATATATCGCTTTACCGACATAATTTTTATTAATCTCTCTCGATATTTTGTCAACAACTACAAACCAAGCAGCAGTATAGGCTATAGCCAGAGTAACAAGCAGCCAAGCCAGAATCTTTAAAAATTTTTTAGACTTCGTCATGTAGTTTTTTATATTCAGTATTGAGTTTTGTTAGATCAAGGAACCAGATTGCGATCACTAGGAAAAATACTACCATCAATATTGGAGTAACCGAATCAAAAGTTGCCGCAGGAAATATTATAAAAATTGATGATTGTACGAAAGCACCAAGCGATTTACCGAGCTTCGCCCCCACAATTTCTGCAGCCGCTTTTCCCTTCGTTCTAAGTTCGACAGATAAAGGAATATACGCCATCTCCTTAGTAGAATCAAATAAAGAATATTTCGTCGATTTGCTTAAGATATTTTGCACGGCACCCACAAAAACTGCCGCATATAACGGGTTGAAGAATTCAAATAACACATTACCCCATATGACAAATATGAAGAACAATGTGCCAGTGATACCAATCATTGTTGGTGTCATAATGGCAGAAACGAACCAGCTAAAGTGACGCAATAGGCTGCTAGTAAATATGGTTATAGCAACGCACGATACTCCCATCCATATGTTAAATGTCCCCATAAATGACATATATTCATTGGTGGTTGGGTATAACTCACGTACTTTGGCTTTCCAAGGGCCCTCAAGAACGTTAATTACAAGCCCATAACAAACCACCATAACCAATATATAGCCTATATATTTAGACCTCGCTATTAGTCTTATGCTTTCCATCATAGACAAAGAAGTCTGAGTAGAATGTGGATCATGAGCCAACTCAGTCTCTGGAATACGGTCGAATACATAGAGATGAATATAGCGCAAAATGCCCATAGCAAATATACCGAGTATAGTTATAAGTATGGTAATTAATTTGAGCGTAATTTCAGTATTATTTGACGCTTCTGGAGTCAGGCCTTTGAGAAAAATATGCATTCCACTGGTAGAATCGGTAAAATAAACAACGGAGTTTCCAGCAAATATCAGCCCAAAATTTCCTATCATTGCCAAAAACGGGTAAAAGCGCTTTGCCTTTGTCGTATCTATTATATGGTTGGCAAATTGCCAGAACATCAGATTGATTACTACCACACTCCAAAGCTCAGCAAATACATATATAAGCGCATAGCTCCAATGGCTCGCAAGCTTTATAAACCATTGAAAGTTTGGAAATCTTTGGATCAAATCATTTATAACGGCAGGATCTGGGTGGAAAGCCTCCTGGTTGGGATATAGCAAATATGCAAATATAAGAAAGATACTTAGAAAACTGGTAACCACTATATAAAACATCTGTTCAGATGTAAAAATATTGCTGAGCTTTACATAACATAGGGTGATGATTAGTGCAGAAGGCAACACCACCCATAGTTTCATGAAGCTTATTACCTCAGCTCCAAGTGTTGGAATAACTAGAGCATCCTTTACAGAGCGCAAAGCACTGAAATTGAATAGGATACAAAACATCATCAAAGCCATTGGCAAAAATAGCCTAAGCTCGTGCCTTCTAATAGGCCAGATGATATCTTTTACCTGTGAGATGAGCATGGGACTTTATATAGTAGAAATTACGACTATATTTTTACCTTTTTTAAATGTAAATGTCAATGACCTTTATACATATAGGTTTTTTAACGCAGCATCAGAAACTTCATCCCACGAAAAGATGGAATCTGGGTTTCTATAATATTCAATCCCACCTCTGTCCCAGATGACTTGGGGACAGAAATGAGCTTGAAAAGCTCTTATCACGCAATTGGTCTGCGCGTCAAAAATCCCTGTTATTTCTATATTGTAGCCTATTTTGGCGAGATGCTGTTGCAATATGACTATTTCCTCCAAAAATGTTTCACATGAAACATTTTGCTTTTTCGCTATATTTTTTGAGAAGAGACTCCAATCGAAGAATATCCCTGGATCCAGCTTCCTATCAGGAGCAATATCCGAGTGACCAATGATATTATGCGACAAAATACCATGCTTTTCTTGAAGATGATGGCACAATGCTACACAAGATTTCATCTGTTTTTCAGCAAAGGCCTCATTCCCCAAGTTATCGAGTTCTATTCCTATAGAATAATCATTTATTTTCTTAAGCCCGTGCCATGAGCTAATTCCCGCATGCCAAGCAGCAAATTTGTCTTCGACTAAGTTATATATCGTGCCATCTTTGTGGATCAAATAGTGGCAGCTTAGTTTTACCTCCGGATCACAATATGCTTCCATAGCCGGATCAAATCGCAGTTCCGTATAGTGCAGCACTATAAATTTAATTTCTGCGCCTAATTTACGCTCTGAGAAATTTGGCGACCTTCTATTGTCTTGTATTTGCATAAAACTCTGGATTTAATG
>JAYUHP010000139.1:0-4027 GCA_043766875.1 Rickettsiaceae bacterium | reverse complement strand
CTTATTTTGATGGATATTCAACTGAGTGGCATTTCTGGGTTAGATATAATAAGAGACCTTAAAAATGCCCCAGAAACCTCTAAAATCCCTATCATTGCAGTTACGGCTTTTGCAATGAAGCATGATGAAGAGAAAATAATTGAATCCGGTTGTAATATGTATCTTTCAAAACCAGTATCTATAGATAGCTTTTTCGAAGCAATTGCAAAATATTTAGGATCCAATCATGATGAGTATAAATGACAGCAAATATACTAGTAGTAGATGACCTAGAAACCAATATCAAAGTCTTAGAAGCCAAGCTACTCGGTGAATATTATACTGTTTATACTGCAACTAGCGGGATGGAAGCTCTGAAGGTTTTGGAGCTGCATAATATAGACGTTATATTGCTGGATTGTATGATGCCCTATATGGATGGATTTGAGACATGCAGATGCATCAAGGCAAATCACAACACATGCCATATACCCGTGGTAATTGTGACAGCACTTTATGACGTAGAAGAAAGGGTTAAAGGCCTAGAAGCTGGCGCTGATGAGTTCTTAACAAAACCAGTCGATGATGTTGCATTATTCGCTAGATTAAAATCTTTATCTAGAGTCAAAACAATAATAGATGAGCTTAAACTACGTAACGCAACCAGGGCTAAGCTTGGCATTTCTGTATCAGACTTGCCTAAAGATTTTTCCCATAGCAAAATTTTGATTATCGATGATGATATCATCCAATCAAAACATACAATAAAGATATTAAGCAATATCACATCCGACATCAAGACAGTCTCTGATGGTGACATGGTAATCGATTTACTCAGTGAGCAGTTCATCCCAGATGCAACAATTATAAGCTGCCAGCTTGAAGAGCAAAACCCACTGAGATTACTGGCATCTCTTAAGGCTAATCAATATGTCAAGAACTCCTCTATTATGATGCTCGCAGAAGAGGAAAATATGACCATGGTGATCAAAGCCCTAGAACTTGGTGCAAGCGATTATTTTATAGTACCAATTGACCAGAATGAGCTCTTGGCACGAATCAGGACACAATTACGTCGCAAATACTATCAAGATGCTCTCAGGAGCGATTTGGAAGAGGGGATGAATTTGTCTATCAAGGATGGGTTATCAAATCTTTATAACAGACGATATTTCGACACGCACCTGCCTATTTTACTACAGAAGGCACTTCAAGACCAAAAAAGCCTACATGCATTGATGGTAGATATAGACAACTTCAAGAATGTCAATGATCTATACGGTCATCAAGCAGGAGATCAAGTAATACGCATAGTGTCTATTGTGCTTGAGAAGAATCTACGCGTTACGGATTTGCTAGCAAGATATGGTGGTGAAGAGTTTGTAATAATAGTCTGGGACACAAGCGAAGATGGAATATTAAAGATGGCTGAGCGTATAAGATCAAATATAGAAAAATGCGAGCTCACACTAGCTGCAGGCAAGAAATTCAAGATTACTACATCCATAGGCGTAAGCAAATATTTGCCCTCTGATACAGCAGAGAGCTTTGTAAACAGAGCAGACAAAGCCCTTTATGAAGCCAAAAACTCGGGTAGAAATACCGTGCGGGTGCTTTGATCTAGAACCATCCCAGCTTTCGCTGGGATGGTATTTATACTACTTCGAAACCTTCGACCAAACTCTCTCAAATACTCTGCATAGACCACCATTAGCCATAACATTACCACTGGTCACGATTGGATCCAGAATAACATTCAGGGCCAAGATAATAGCAACCATCTCGCTGTTAAAGCCAAGATATGCTTCGTATATTGGTATCATAATGAATATGGCACCACCTAGCACTGCCGCAGTTGCGAATCGTGCCAACACAAATATAAAGCTGAATGGTAAAAGAGTAGCCATGTCAGGTATATGTCCATTAAAATGCTTATATATCAAGAAACATAAAAATGCATTGGTAATGCAGTCAGCAGTCTGTTGAATATTGGTAGTGGCTGGAATAATAGCCTTAGCCAAAGCGGGATTTTCTAAGTTTTGTGCCGCACCTTTAATTGTCCAAGGCATTGTTGATAAACTGCATCCGGAAGTAACAGCTATTCCCGCAGCTGGTAGCATATTCATTATATGCTGGTAGATTTTAGATGGACGGAACCCTGCGCTAAGTGCAAAAATGAGTAAGAAATATGTTACCAAGAATAGTAACAAATAAAGGACCAACGCAGCATAATGAGCTGTCATATGACCTAATAAACCAGTGTTATATATTTGCGCAATGAATCCCAAGACAAATAATGGTATAAAACGTGCAAATATTTTCGTTATGATAAATTCCATGACAGATTTTCCTATCTCAAGCACTGGCCGCAAAGCGGAAGAGCTATTGAAAGCAGCATAGCAACCTAAGACTAACCCCAGCATACTTCCCTTATCAGCGCCCCACCATGCAGGCTTTGTAAAAGGTATACGCCACAAGGCAGAGAAATCACTTTGAAATTTTATCACCTCAAACCCTGCCAACTCGTTACTTACGAGCGCACCGGCGCCGAAAGCATACCAAATGCTTGTGAAGTTAGAAATAGCTTCGAATAGTACCAATACCAATATAAACATTGGAGCTTTTCGTTCGAATGATGTGATTGTATGGGCAATAAATACGCAAACTGTAAACGGCATCATCCATACCAACATGTCCTTGATAAAGATGCTTATGGTATAAAATGATCTGTGAGCTATTTCTGGTAAAAATTGAGCAAAAGCGGCGTAGAGCAGTATTACTAGCATCGTTTGAACGGTGCGGTGTTGTAGTTTTTGATATAACATTACTTCCTCCTCATTGGAAAAACTGGACAAGCCAGACTATCTACTAATACCACTTATAAAAAAATTTTCAATTTTTAATTTCATGCTCCAAAATTCCCCATATATATGCCGCTTCCACCCAGCCTTTATATCCTTCACACTTGAGCTTACACCAGTATTGTTCTATTTTGTCGAACGTACAACGCAATTCAGGTTCCAGCCTTGCCACAATGCGAGAGTAACTATCAGGCTGATTATATAGCTTGCGTATTTCCTTCCCAGTAATTACCACAAATCTCTTTGGTGAAAGTACGCTGGAATGGACCCATCCTCCCGCTCCACTTATATCCTCTATCTTACGCCATTGCTCGAACTCTGCAGTAATTTTTACCGGCTCAGATTTACTAACAAATACCCAGTCTATAGGGTATTCCACGCCGGGGCCCGTTCTTGCATTCACTTGATTGGACTTAATTGAAACAAAACGCAAAGGAGGCTTCGCTTTGGCGGCAAAGGCTGAATGGAAGGGCAGCAAGGAAAATATGATTGCTATAAGAGGGTTAAGCAGTCTCATCAAATAGCTCCTCATCCGTCTGTGCAGTCACATAATTACCAGCTCTAAATTGTGCTTTAATACGGGCAATTTCATACTCACTAATACCCTTGGACTTAAGAACGGCCCCACCAAGCTGTAGACCCATTTCGTAATCGGAGGGAACTATTGTCGTAGCACCAGCTTCATATAGCTCCGCAGATTGAGTTAAATCCTTTACCCTCACTATTATCTCTAGCCCAGGAAAATGTTTTGCAATCATCTTAAGGGATTTTTTGAGTGTAACATGGTTGTCAGTTGCTATAACCACGGATAATGCTCTATCTGCTCCAGCTGCTACCAAAGTTTCTAGCTGAGAGATATCTCCCTTGAAAATAGGAAACCCGCTATCCCCATCCTCCGCAACCAATTTATCGTTCACATCCAACGCTATGTAGTTGATATCTTCAGCTTCCAGAACCTTCGCCACCATCTTACCAACCTGTCCGAATCCAGCAATTATTACGTGATTATTCAGATCGTTGGTACCAAGCTCAATATCTCTAAGAGGAACTGCAGAGCTCCCATCGTTGAATAGAGAGCCCAAAAATTCTCCTAACGCTGCAAGCAATGGCGTGAGTCCCATGGTACATGTAACTATAAGAAGAAGCATTTTACCCATTTGAATATCTATCACTTCGTTCTTCATACC
>JAYUHP010000138.1:0-4028 GCA_043766875.1 Rickettsiaceae bacterium | reverse complement strand
TGTTTGAGCCATAAAACCAGCTATCACTCTGTGGAATACAACTCCGTTGTAAAATCCTTGATTTGTCAACTCTATGATACTAGCTACGTGATTTGGCGCTAGATCATCACGCAATTTGATGAATACATCTCCATCTTTCAATGTGAGTACAAGACATTTATTGTTTGGGGTTGAGGTTGCATCAGCCATAGAGCTAGCTCCAAAAGAAATTAATGTTAGAAAAATTGCGAGAAATTTTAGCATTTAGTCTTTCTTTTTTGGCTTTACCGCTTTAGGCTTTACCGCTTTAGGCTTTTCTTCTTTTGCATCCGCTGCTTTTTCTTCCATCGTCTTTACTTTAGAAGCAAGTTGGCTAACTTTTCTAGATGCTGTGTTAAGCTTTATGATATTCTTCTTCACACCGCACATAATTTCTGATTGAGCAATTTTGAATGTAGCTTCAGCTTCTGTTTTAGAGCCAGCAGTAACCGCTGCTAGAACTTTCTTTATGAAAGTTTTAATTCTGCTCATTCTAGATTTATTTTGCAAAGTTCTTGTTACGGTTTGTCTGTAAGCTTTCTTTGCTGAGTCATGATTTGCCATATTCGATTCCCCTTACGCTTGCTGCTCAGGAAGCGCGTCATCCTGATATTCTGTTGCTATTCTTGGAGTGATTGCACCTTTTGCAGCCACATCCCTATCGATAAATTCTATAAAGGCTACAGGAGCCATATCACCATGTCTAAAGCCTGCTTTGATGATTCTTGTATATCCACCAGGTCTTGAGTCATATCTTGGAGCTAGTATGCTGATAAGTTTTTCCACAGCATCACGATCCCTAATACGAGCAATCAAGCTTCTTCTAGAAGCGAGATCAGCACGTCTAGCTTTTGTCACAAGTACTTCAACATAAGGTCTCAGTTCCTTTGCTTTAGGCACGGTTGTCCTAATTTGCTCATGCATAATCAGAGACACAGCCATATTCGCAAGCATACTGCGACGGTGTGAACTGGTTCTGTTAAGCTTTCTTCCTTTTAACTTATGGCGCATTCTTTAACTCATTTAATAGAAAATTAATCAATAAGGCTCTTCGTATTTCTTAGACAATTCTTCTAAATTCTCTGGTGGCCATCCAGGCACTTCCATGCCGAATTTCAATCCAAAAGCAGTTAGAATGTCTTTTATCTCGTTCAGAGACTTACGACCGAAGTTAGGAGTTTTAAGCATTTCCCCTTCAGTTCTAATAACCAAATCGCCGATATATACTATATTATCGTTACGTAGGCAGTTTTGTGAGCGAACTGATAGCTCAAGCTCATCAACTTTACGAAGCAATACTGGGCTAAACGGAAGTTCAGCTTCTTTCTCTTGTTTTTCTTCTTCCACTTCTTCAAATGTGATGAAGAATTGCAATTGATCTTGTAGAATACGAGCAGCAAGAGCTACAGCCATTTCTGGCAGCACAGCACCGTTGGTTTCGATTTCAAGAATCAAACGATCATAGTCAGTTACTTGTCCTACACGGGCATTTTCTACCTTGTATGATACTGTACGCACTGGGCTAAACACCGCATCAATAGGAATCACCCCTATTGGAAGATCAGTATCACGAGTACTTGCAGCTGGAACATAACCTTTTCCAACTTCGACAGTAAATTCCATTTCCACTGAATGACCAGCAGCTAATGTACAGATTACATGATTAGGGTCTAAAACCTCTAGATCATGGCTAGCTTCAATCATACCTGTTGTAACAGCGCAAGGGCCTGTAGCTACCAATCTTACTCTTCTTTTTTCTGCCGTATGCATACGAAGCACGGCAGACTTAAGATTCAGCACTACATCAACCATATCCTCTTTTACGCCAGGAATAGCTGAAAATTCATGCTCAACACCTTGTACTTTCACAGAAGTAATAGCAGCACCTTGCAATGAAGAAAGCAAAATTCTTCTAAGAGCATTTCCTAGAGTAAGACCAAAACCTCTTTCTAAAGGCTCAACAATAATTTGAGATGCATTTGGATTATTTCCAATATTTTCGCACCCTAGCTTTGAAGGTTTGATTAAAGCATTCCAATTTTTGGTTAAAGACAACATAAATTTTCCCTGATAACTAGCTTATACTCTTCTTCTTTTCGGTGGCTGGCATCCATTATGCGCAACCGAAGATACATCCGCAATGGCTGTAACAACTAAATTTTGACTGAAAACAGCACGTAGAGCTGATTCACGTTGTGATCCTGCTCCCTGTACTTTGATAGATACAGTTTTAAGCCCATGCTCTTTAGCATCCACAGAAGCTTTTTCTACTGTAACCTGTGCGGCATAAGGAGTAGCTTTCTTAGCGCCCTTAAAACCATGTGCACCAGCAGAGGAACAGGCGATTGTATTTCCCTGTGTATCTGTCACGGTAACGATAGTGTTATTGAATGTAGCCTTTATATGGACCACACCAAGAGTAACGTTTTTTTTCTTTTTTTTCGTTTTAGCAACTACAGCTGTCATATCTTATACTTACTTAGTAGGTTTCTTTTTACCGGCAATAGCAACAGCTTTGCCCTTTCTAGTACGCGCATTAGAGTGCGTGTTTTGTCCATGCACAGGCAATTTTCTAATATGCCTTAGGCCTTGGTAACAACGTATATCTTTTTTATGTTTGATGTTTAAACTCACATCACGACGTAAATCGCCTTCTACCTTAAATTTCTCTTCGATAACGGTACGCAGCGCTACAAGCTCTTCTTCAGTCAAATCCTTGACCTTCTTGTCTAGCGAAACGCCAGCTGCTACACAGATCTTTTCAGATACGGTATCCCCTATCCCATAGATATAAGTCAGACTTATTACTACTCTTTTATTAGTAGGTATATTTACACCTGCAATCCTTGACACAAATCATCTCCAATTTTTTGCAATTTGCTATAGAAAATCATAATAGTAAAATTTCTTCTAAAGTCAATCGCTTTTTACATAACTTAGCGTCATCCCGGAATTTTTCTACACGTCATCCCGGAAATTGCAAAGCAATTGTCAGGGATCTATAATCTCATCAGCTGAGGATTACCTCAAATGCTAAGGTTATGGGTCCCGGATATTTTTCTTCGAAAAATTCCGGGATGACGCGTGCCACCCAATTTCCGGGATGACGATAATACTTACCTTAACTGCTCCAGCAACTTATCAGCAATAGCTTCCTTTTTTAAGGTAGCATCTACTCCGATAATTGCTGATTTTTTAGTATAATAATCAACTAAAGGGGTGGTTTCCTTGGAATATTCATTCCATCTTTTCCGCAAGACCTCTACTTTATCGTCCTCACGTACTTTAAACTCCCTAGAGTCGCATTTATCACATTTATTAAGTGCTTTAGTCGGGGCTAAAAACTTATTGTAAATAGCACCACATTTAGCACAGCTAAATCTTCCTGTAACTCTTTCTACCAAAGTATCATAGGCTATATCGAAATATACAACCTTTACCTTAGCATCAGGAAAATTCTTATCCAGAAATTCAGCCTGATTCAAATTACGCGGATATCCATCCAAAATACATCCAGCACTAAATTCAGCTTGATGCAGAGTATCGTCGACTATAGCATTCACTAAATCAGACGAGACCAGCTTACCATTCGCCATACATTCACGCAAAGCGACCGAATTATCGTTATCCTTCTTCGCAGCCTCACGCAAAATATCTCCAGTAGATAGGTAAGGGAGCTTTAGAGCTTCTGAGATCATAGTTGCCTGAGTCCCTTTGCCAGACCCAGGGGGGCCCAAAAATACTACTATAAACAACTTAATACTCCTTATCCCTTCACTTTCATCTTACGAATCAACCCCTCATATCTGCTACTAAACATATGAGTTTGAATTTGGGTAAATGTATCAATCACAACATTCACAACGATCAATAAGCTGGTGCCACCTAAACTAAAAGATACAGCAAGCTTATTCATAAAAATCTCTGGCACAACGCAAATCACGCATAAATAAGCCGAACCCATTACTGTAAGCCTTGTAAGCACATAGTCGAAATACTCAGAAGTATTA
>JAYUHP010000137.1:0-4049 GCA_043766875.1 Rickettsiaceae bacterium | reverse complement strand
GCCAATTACTATATCACTGCTGATGAGAGGTATATCTGTAAATTTGTATAAATATCTTTTGCCATCCGTAACGACATGTCTTTCATAGACTTTTATCTTATTTTCTATCAAAGCTTCAATAGCATTTGGCTTGGCAAATTTATCTATCTCTAATGACTCCGATTCAAAAGCCTTATCATGCCCAAATGCTATGTGAGAATACATATTATTGAAATATATGATTTCCATATTTCTATTACGAATCCAGATTGCTACTGGTATATTATCCAAGGCTTTGCGTAACAATTCCTTTTCGCCCAGGTTGTGCTGATGTGTGTGTTTTATGGATGTGTATTTCTCATATTCTGTTGAGATATCTGTAAATATCACTGCTATTTTATCGGCAATTTTATCGAATGTTAATTTGTAATATGTGGTTGTAGTATCATGCTGAATAGGTATGAATACCGGTGTTTCAGGATAGGCATTGTTGAGTATTGCCTCTAGGATTTGCTTGAAGTTATGAGTTGTATCATTGAGCTGCAGGACGTCTTGATTCAAGATTGTTTTAGGATCTATAATCCTGCTTAGTTGTTCAGATAGATGTATGGCCTGGTTATCTGGATAATATACCATATAGAGCATCTTATCCAAAGCTTCTTCTGCAACGGTTTTGCTATTCAATAGGAGGAAGCTTTTGGCATATGCTGCCAAAGCTAGAATACCACAAAGACCTATGATGCTATTATTTGCTTCTATAAAATTACTATATAAGACAGCGCTGCTTGCTATAAAACAGCATAGCAAGTGCAGAACTATGGCCTTTGGCTTTCGCTTGTCTAATATTATTTTCATAGACTATATTTAGATCAGGGATGTTAATGCCCATATTATTCCTAGATAGTTATTAGATTTAAATATTATTAAGCAGTTTGAGGAAAGATTAATTTTTAGATGGGCTATTTGCCACATTATGATGGCTAGAGAAGTCAAAAAGCTTACCGCAACTAAGGTTTTATTATGGTTTGTTAATAATAAACTAATGCTAATTAATATTAGAGCAAGCATAGCGAAGCAACTGAGCCATAATTTATAATTTCTATCTTCTAAAAATCTAGCCAGAGACTTAACCCCAATTTTTTTGTCATCCTTTAAGTCCATAAAGGCATAGATTGTGTCATAATACAGGGTCCAGAAGATGCAGCCAATATATGAGATTAAAGTGCAAGCCGATAGATTATGGTCCACAGAATATGCAGCGATTGGTACTCCTATGTTATAGGTGATGCCCAAAAATAGCTGTGGCCAGAAGGTAATACGCTTCATCAGCGGGTAAAGCACAAGAAGGATAGCGGCAATTAGTCCAAGATATATAGCCCCTATGGCCAATTGGAACAATATCAGCAGCCCAAAGAAGCTAAGCATGATAAACACAATTATAGCCTCTGTAACTGTAATTTTTCCTGAAGCTATGGGGCGATTTTTTGTTCTTTCTACGTTTTTGTCTATATTGCGGTCGAATATATCATTGATAACGCATCCTGCGCTGCGCATTATAAAGCTGCCCAAAAAGAAGAGAAGCAATAGCTTGTAATCCTTATACACACTGCCATATAACCCAGTACCTATTGCACAAGGAATGAATAATAAAATCGTTCCAGTCGGGTTCTGGAAACGTATTAGGGTAAGAATAGAAAAAAATTTGTTTGATAGGGGAAGAGTGGTCATATATTATCATGCTGAAATTATGGTGGATTACGTAAGTTATGGGTATATTAGACAAACATTACGACTTTAAAACAACAGAGAGAAAATGGCAAGATCTTTGGCAGCAAAGCAAGCTATATAGTTGGGATGAAAATGCCTCTAGGGAGGATAGTTTTGTAGTTGATACTCCTCCGCCAGGTGTCTCGGGCCAGCTCCATATGGGTCATATTTTTAGCTATACACAGGCGGATTTCATAGTTCGCTTTCAGCGCATGACGGGCAAGAACATATTCTACCCAATGGGCTTTGATGATAATGGCTTGCCTACTGAAAGACTGGTCGAAAAGCAGCGTAAGGTTAGAGCAACCCAGATGGATCGTGCTGAATTCATCAAAATATGCCAGGAGGTTGTGGCTGTTGAAGAAGATAAAATTCGCCAGCTTTTCAATAACATAGCTCTTTCGGTTGATTGGTCTTTGGAATATCAAACGATAAGCCCAAGGTCTCAGACTATTTCGCAAATGTCCTTTTTAGATTTGGTGCAAAAAGGTGATATATACAGAGATGAGCAGCCAATACTTTGGGATCCTGTGGATCAAACCGCTTTAGCTCAGGCGGAGATTGAAGATAAGGAACATGCTTCATTCATGAATGAGATAGTTTTTGAAAGTGACACGGGTGAAAAATTGCCTATAGCAACTACAAGGCCAGAGCTTCTTCCAGCCTGTGTTGCGGTGTTTTTTAACCCAGAGGATGATAGGTATAAGCATTTGAATGGGAAGTTCGCCATTACCCCGCTATTCAAGGTTAAAGTACCAATTTTGCCAGATACTTCTGTCTCCATAGAAAAAGGCACTGGGCTTGTTATGTGCTGTACCTTTGGGGATACAACAGACGTTCATTGGTGGAAAATCCATAAGTTACCACTTAAACTTATTATTAATAAATATGGCAAGATTTCTGATATAGAATTTGATGATTATTGCCAGGATAAATCGACCGCCAAAGCCCATGCTGAACCCATAAAAGGTATGAAGGTTGGTGATGCTAGGGCCAAATTGTTGGAGAGCCTGAAGGAAGAGGGTTTACTTATAAAGCAGGATCCAATAAATCACGCTGTTAAATGTGCAGAAAGATCAGGTGCACCCTTGGAGATCATCACAGCCCCTCAATGGTTTGTAAGAACCATTCCATATAAAGATGCTTTGCTCAAGCGCTCGGCCGAGCTGAACTGGTATCCATCACATATGAAAGTGCGTTTGGATAACTGGATAGGCGGTGTTGCATGGGATTGGTGTATAAGCAGGCAGAGATTTTTTGGAGTGCCATTCCCAGTATGGTATTCCAAGCGCAAAGGCGAGGAAGGAAAGCCGATTTTTGCTGATATCTCTCAGCTTCCGGTTGACCCGCTGAAAGACTTGCCGCTGGGCTATAGCATAGATGAGGTTGAGCCAGATAAAGATGTGATGGATACATGGGCCACAAGTTCTGTATCCCCACAGCTCAGCAGCCATGCTATTTCGGATAAGTTTGCTTTGGATAAGGGGAGGCATAAGAAATTATTTCCTGCTGATTTGCGTCCACAGGCACATGAGATAATTCGTACCTGGGCATTTTATACATTGCTTAAGGCTCATTTACATGAAAATACTATCCCTTGGAAAAATGTCATGATAAGTGGCTGGTGCTTGGCCGAAGACAAAACTAAAATGTCCAAGTCAAAGGGTAATGTTGTAGCGCCGCAAGATCTACTGGATGAATATGGATCCGACGTTGTGAGATATTGGACTTCAACATCAAGGCTTGGGGTGGATACCGCATATTCTGGGGAAGTAATCAAAAATGGTAAAAGGCTGATTAACAAATTATGGAATGCCTCTAAATTTGCTTCAATGCATTTTAATAAATTCACTGATTATGGATCCGGAATAGAAGCGAACATAAAAAATAAAAAAATAAATATTTCTACAGATCTTTGGATCATTGCAAGGCTTCAAGAGGTGATTGCCAAAGCGACAGAAAACCTCAAGCTCTTTGAATATGCTATAGCGCTTGAGTCTATTGAGGAGTTCTTCTGGAAAGATTTCTGTGATAATTATTTGGAGCTAGTCAAGACACGTAGCTATAATGAAAATGGCAAGGACCCCGGGGGCCAGGAAAGTGGTGTAATCACACTATACTGGCTGCTAGATAATCTGCTTAAGCTTTTTGCTCCATTTATCCCTCATATTACTGAAGAGCTTTATCATGCTATTTTTGGCTCTGAAAATTCCATTCATGGTAAAAACATGTGGCCTGCTTTAAGTGGTATGCTTAACCAGGACGTTCTTGCACAAGGGGATATCATGCTTGAGATAATCGAG
>JAYUHP010000136.1:0-10707 GCA_043766875.1 Rickettsiaceae bacterium | reverse complement strand
ATAGGCAATAAGCTCGGAGAGAAGTTAGAAAAGTCTATTATGGAAGCTAGAAAGCAGGTGCTGAATCTTGAGACAGCTGCCAGCAAAACAAGCAAGCGTAAGAAGAAGACCAATGAGGATAGCTTATTCGTAGAGGATAATGGCAGTAAGACCTTTATGTATGAGGAGGAGATGGTAGCTTTTACAAACAACGGTGGTTACTCCGAAGATGAGCTATTGCCAGAACATAAAAGCCTGTTGGAGACGGTGTTAAATAAAATTACTACACATAGGCAAAAAGGAACATTAGATCAAACGAGTTATTACGATAGTCTTAGAAAGGTGAGTGTACGTAAATGAGACTAGATTTTTTTGCATCTTTATTGGTAATTTTGCTAGTAACTATGTCTGTTAAAGGCGTGGTGTTGCTTTCTAAAATTCAAGATCAGACAAAATATACTTTTGTAACTCAGGCGAGCTCTTCGCTGATAGATACTGCTTACGCTAGTGATGCTGCTAGTGACAAGGTTGCAGCTGCTCCTAATGTTAATGCAAATGTTGCTAGTGTCGCTAATAAGAAGGTTCAGGCTCCGGAAGAGCTGGTTACTAATCTCCCTAATATGAGTAGTGGCTATTCGAAAGAGGAAATGAAAATTCTACAGGAGCTTTCTAGTAGGCGTCAGGCTTTGGATAAAACTGAGGAGACCCTTAATATGAGGGAGAATGTTTTGAAAGCTACAGAAAATAAATTGGACCAAAAAGTACATGAACTCCAGTCGCTACAAACTCAGGTATCTGAACTGATGAAAGGCTATGACGAAAAGGAAAATGTAAAATTCCAAAGCTTGGTAAAAATTTATGAGAATATGAAACCACGCGAGGCCGCCAAGATCTTTGATGAGCTTGAGATGCCTATGCTGGTTGAAATCGTAACTAGGATGAAGGAGATACGTGTTGCTCCGATTATTGCAAGTATGAATCCTTCCAAGGCCAAAGAGCTTTCGATAGAGCTTACAAAGTATAAGAGCCTGGATTAACAAGATCCGAAATTAGCCGTACAAAAGCAATTTTGCGGGTCTCGTCTTTACGCACGTATGAAGAATACGCTTACGCAGACTCGCCCTGAAATCGCATTTGTCCAATCTAATTTGGGACCTTGTTTTACACTGAATTAGGTTAATCTCATGCTACTACTCATCACAATCATTATTAACTGTATCTTGGTGGGTGCTGAGGTGGATATATTTGTCCCTAGCTTTCCGGAATTACAGGAGGTGTTTCACCTATCACCATTTATGGTAGAACTTACTTTGGCGGTCAATCTTTGGGCTCATTGCTTTGCATGTTTGATAGTCGGAAATTTAGGAGATCGGTATGGTAGCAGGCCTGTAATACTGACCGGGCTTGTAATCTTTGTTATAGGCAGCCTATTCTGCGCTTTCGCACCGAATTATACATATATGCTATTTGGGAGATTTCTACAGGGAGCTGGTATTGCGGGGTCGTCGGTATTATCATATGTGGTTATAGCAAATGCATACTCTACAGAAAAACAGCAAGAAATTCTGGGCATGATCAATGGTTTGATAACCCTGGCAATGGCTTTTGCTCCGGTGGTTGGAAGCTATATCAGCCTATATTTTCACTGGCAGGGTAATTTTATAGCTCTTCTTGCTATGGGAGTAATAAGCTTGCTATGTAGCTATTGTTTTATTCCAAAAGATAAATCCAATCCTCATGTGTCACTATCACTTAAGGAGTATGGAGCTGTTTTTGCATCGCCAAAAACCACATTATTTATATGTACTATTTGTGCAGCATGCCTGCCTTATTGGATATTTGTTGGGATATCTCCTATTTTATATATGGATGCTTTGGGAGTAGATCTTAGGCAATTTGGATTTTATCAAGGTGCAATAGCTTTTGTATTCTCCGTCTCCAGCTTCAGCAGTGGCTATTTTATTAGGCAATATAGTCAGAAAACATGTTTTTACTTTGGTATAATTGTGGTCGCTATTTCAATAGGCTTAGAGCTCTTATTGGTAATATTTAGAGTACATGATCCTATCATTATAACTCTAGTACAAATGTCCCTATCAGTGGGGCTGATATTCCCATTTAATATTTTATACCCTATGTCTTTTCATGACCTACCTGAGGCAAAAGGTAAAACCAATGCTCTGATTATGGGAACGCGTATGATGTTTACCGGTGTTGGGCTGCAGTTTGTAAGCTATTTTTATAGCGGTACATTTAGGGAGCTGGGGCTTACAATGGCTGCGCTGCTGCTACTTACTTTTTGGCTTGGGTACAAACTAGTATATAAGGAAAGAATAATCGATAGGCTTACTTCTACCAAGTCCCAGAATTAATCCTACGTCGTCGCTTCGTCGCTCACCTATTAGAATAGGCATCGCTCCTAGCTCCTAGTATCATTTAATTTTGGACTTGGTATTAGACCTATATAAAATCGCCATATAAATAGCAGCTATTCCAGCAAGAACGAACCACATGATGGCATATTCCATATGATGGTTATAAATATTCTGTGGATTAGGAGGATTTAATTGCTTGAGAAAGCGGTCGTCTGTATTGTCGCTGGTTTCCATGAGCAGATAGATATCAGCCAGTTTAAGATTTAAAGCTTCTCTAACCGCACCCAAATCCATGCTTAGCAGAGGCTTGCTTTTGGACCCATCGCACTCTGGCATAAATAGGGGCTTTTTCTCAGCTGGCATTAATATACCACTAACGCATGCCGTATTATTAGTAAAGAGCTGATTTTTGTCTGCCATTGTACCCCTTGAAATCAATATAATCTCACCATTTTCTAGCTCTAGAGGCGTCAATACTACATATCCAGCTTTGGAATAAGCAAAAAGATTATGCTGGTTCAAATATGTACCACAGAATTTCAGTTTGCGGTATAGCATATCCGATTGAGGTACAGTATTTTTAGTTTCCGTGGCAATTGATAAGCTATGAGTTAGTTTTGAAATTAGGGCATTTTTATATTCCATTCTCTGAACTTGCCAGATTCCCAGAAAGCACAATAGAACGAACGTAGAGATTCCTGCTGTAATTTGTATGATTTTTTTCATGATAGCTCAGTTTTGGATAATATAAGTTCTACAAATTCTTTAAATTTTTTCATTTTTAGCTCCACCTCTAAATAGTCTATAGGTACGTCGATATGCTCTCGATTTAAGCCACCTAGACCTGCGAATTCTGGGATAATTGATGGTACAACTTCCTTCTTATAATTCTTGATCTTAACATAGTCCTTACGAGTTGTAATCAGTTGAAGTTTCTTATTATGAGCCTCGATCATCATACCACTTATGTCTTGATCGGAATATTTATGATGATCTGGGAAAGCCAGTGTTGTCTTAACCTTTGCACCTCTTGACTTGAGCAAATCGAAGAATTTTTTTGGATTGCCAATTCCAGCAAAAGCATAATATCCTTTCTCTCCGAAATGTCTATCTGATGTAATTTCTGCATCAAATACAGGTTTTGAGCCGAAGTCTAAACCATGAGGCTTTCCAGTAACCACTACCACGTCACAGGCATCTAACGCATCTTCATATTTCGATCTCATAGGCCCTGCCGGTATTGGCATTCCATTACCAAAGCCCCGTGTTCCATCTACTGTCATAATCACGATATCCTTAATAAAGCCAGGATTTTGCATACCATCGTCAACCAGGATAATATCTGGTTTATATTTTTGTATAATTTGGCTAGCGTCTTTAATTTTGGGTACAACAAAGCTATTGCCATATCTACATAACTCCAAGGCCTCATCACCAACTATGTTAGGAGAGGATGAAGCCGTGACTAATGTAGGCACGTGGCATTTTCCTGAATAGCCTTTGGATAATATGATGAAGTTCATATTGCGTTTGGATAGTTCTTGGGCCAGTTTTATTACAAGTTGAGTTTTGCCTGTGCCACCCACTGTTGCATTGCCAACGCATATTGTATAAGCAGGAAACTTCACTGGCGGTACCAATAATTTTCTTAAATATCCTAGAAACAAATAGATATATCCAAATGGTAACAATAAATATGAAATTAGTGATTTTTTTTGCCAAAATGCGGGATAATATAACTTAATCATTTTAATTCTTTCTTAATGTACGACAGATATGTAGCCATTACATTAGCATGATTTCGTAGAATAGACGCTGCTTCTTTGGTAGGAGCTTTAAGATTACCGGAGAAGATTTTATCTAAGGTATTCGATAAATCTTTGGCACTGGTTACTTGAAAAGCTGCGGCGTTTTTCAAAAACTCATTTGCAATTTCTGCAAAATTACTCATATCTTGTCCAAATAAAATTACTGTATCAAAATATGCTGGTTCTATAGGACTATGGCCACCATTTTTGAACGACCCACCTATAAAACTAGCCTGTGCCACAGAAAAAAACAAGCCTAATTCTCCTATAGTATCTGCTATATAAACATCAGTGTCTGAAGTAATGGGGTTTTTCTCAGATCTAAGAGCGGAAGACAATCCGTTTGCGCTCATAATATCTCTAATATCACTGGCCCTTGAAATATGACGAGGAGCGATAATTGTCAAAAGATTAGCATATTGTTTTTTTAGTTCGACATGTACATCCGATAGCATCTCCTCATCGCCTGGATGAGTGCTTGCCGCTAGCCATACTAATCTATTTTTTAACTGTGGCTGCAGCGACTTGAGATTATGCTGACTCACATCTAACTTACTTCCGGAATATTTCAAATTACCTATATACAATGCATCTTTTGCTCCTAATATCACATATTTCTTATGGTCAATTTTGCTTTGGCACAATATTAATTTAAAATAGGTAAATAAGGTTTTTACAATAAACCTATATTTGGTCCATTTCTCAAAAGACCTATCTGACATTCTTGCATTTATGAGCAAAAGAGGGCAAAATTGTGATCCTATATGTAGGAGGTTTGGCCATAGCTCTGCTTCTATTAGTATTCCTATTTCTGGCCTCCAATATCTTAAAAACAGCCATATGGATAAATAATTATCGATGGGAATAAATTGATGAACTATGTTTGCATTGAGAGATTTACGTATCATCCGGGCAGAGTTCAAAGTGCCTGTAGAGATCAGAATTTTGTGACCAGGATATAATAGCTCCAAATCTTTAGTCAAAGTTAAGGCAATTCTACTTTCCCCTATGCTTGCCGCGTGGATCCAGATTATTTTTTTATTGGACCTTGGGGCTGAAGCTATACCGAATCTCTCACCTAGCCTAAGTATATCTTCTTTGCCCGTGATAATACGGAATATCATCAGCAATATTATGATTGGTAAACAGGCTACCCAAATGAAGTTATATAATAAGATCATAAAACGGATTTACCAGATATGAGGTTATTCAGGGCTTCCTCTAGCATTTTAGGTGTCACATTACTATCTGGAACTATTGGGTTCCCAAAATATACGGAGATTTTACCAAAAGGTAGTGGGAATATCAATTTATCCCAGCTTTTAAACTGCACATAATTTGTGGCTAGACATGATATTGGTATCATGCTGGATCCACTCATTTTGGTAATCTCTACTATGTTGCTGTTAATTCTGTGTCTAGGCCCCCTAGGTCCATCCGGTGTGAGAGCCACATTTGCCCCAGATCTTAGGGTTCTGATAATATTTTTAACAGCCAGTAGTGAGTTTTTATTTGTAGAGCCTTCGATGATATGAAATCCAAAAGATTTTAGAACATTTGCCACTGTGGCCCCGTCGCTGTGAGGGGAGACTAGTATATGCATAGTGTTTTTTAGCGGCATGATAGAGTAAGGTAATATGCATAATCTATCGTGCCATGTTATGAATACTGAATTATGCAGCTTGTTGAATCCAGAGCGGTTATATGATTCTGGAAAAAAATACTGCCATCTGGTCGTAAAATATACAAAGCGAAGATAGCATGATATTACGGCCGCTATGAGCTTTGCGAAAATCATACTGGATTTCATGTATTTTTTTGCCGCATTGCGTATCATATTGTAAGACCTGTCATCCCAGTCTCTCGCAAGCATCCCTGATCCTATGACATGCAGCAACTAAAGTTTCCATGGCAGTTGCGTATGAAATTCTAACGCATCCTTCCAGACCAAAAGCACTTCCAGGTACAACCGCTACATCCGCGGCTTCCAGCAAATATTCGGCAAATTCGCTGCTATTTGTTATTTTATCCCCATCGCGGATGTGTTTGCCAAAGAAATTTTTACAGCTAGGAAAAACATAAAATGCACCTCCAGGGACAAGGCAGTCCATACCTGGGATTTCATTTAGCATACTCACTATTGTATTACGTTTTTGCTGAAATGCCATGCATTGTGCGGGAATAAAATTTTGAGGCCCAGATAGTGCTTCAAGGGCAGCTTTTTGGCTTATAGAAGAAGGATTAGAGGTGCTTTGTGATTGTACCATAGTCATTGCGTTTATAATCTGCTTTGGACCAGCGCCGTATCCTATTCTCCATCCTGTCATTGAGTAGGACTTTGATACACCATTTACAATAAAAATACGTGATTTTAAGTCAGGAGCAACTTCTGCTAGGGTGTAAAATTTTTGACCATCAAATATGATATGTTCATATATATCATCAACCATGGCATATAAATGAGGATGCTCACGCATAACTTCTGCTACCATCTCTAGCTCTTCTAAGCTGTAAACTGCTCCTGTGGGATTGCTTGGAGAGTTGATAATAATCCATTTAGTTTTACTGGTAATATGTGAGCGAATATTTACATTATTAAGCTTAAATCCATCTGTCATGCTACATTCCACAGTTATTGGAACTCCACCAGCAAGAAGTACCATGTCTGGATAAGATACCCAATATGGAGCTGGAATAATTACTTCATCGCCTGGATTTAGCGTTGCCATAAATAGGTTATAAATTACCTGCTTACCACCATTGCTTACAATTATTTCTTTCAGATCGTAATCGAGCCCATTTTCTTGTGCAAATTTTTTCTGAATTGCCATCTTCAGCTCAGGAATACCATCCACATTAGTGTATTTTGTAAAACCACTTTTGATAGCTTCTATAGCTGCTTCTTTAACGTTTTCTGGAGTGTCAAAATCAGGCTCCCCCACAGTAAGAGATATAATATCTCTCCCACCTCTTTTTAGCTCTGCTGCTTTCTGCGACAAAGCAAGTGTAGGAGATGGTTTGATGACATCAAGTCGCTGTGCAATAAGTGACATAAATACGTACCGTTTATTGTGTTATAGTTACAATCTTAAATATTCGATTGATCTGGCAGAAATTATATGGAAACATGTGCTGCAAAGCAACCAGTATTAGAGCTATATGTACAATATTATTTCAAAAATCATACATTATATAATAGATTTTGTCGCAAATATCTTACACTACGTTATGTCTTTACCAGCTCATATAAAGGGATTTATACGCGGGTACGAACTTTTTATATATGAACAAAAAATTAAATTAAAAAATATCCCAGAAACTAACATAGAGCTTGGTAAGCACTATCTGTACCAAGGGCTAATTAAGGATGCGATATTCAGATTGCGTATTACGAAGTTATTGTTTGCGGGTGATAATCGTGAAATAGATTACTGGCTTGGTTGGTGCTATTTTATGAAATCTGACTATACTACGGCTTTGTCATATTTAGACGATGCAAAAGAGATTGATAAGGAAGGGCTTGGTAATTTCATACGTAATTGTAATAATGTGGATAAAGTGCCAGAAGCTATATGGCATGAGATAAGAAGAATAGATATCACTGAGAAAGTGGATAGGCATCATATACGTGATCTCTATAATAAATCGACTAATTTACCGGTAGAATTTACAGAATTTATGCTAGATAATGTGGGTGAATTTCCAAATAATGCACAGATTGTAGATTTTGGATGTGGGAGTGGGGTAATAGGCTCGTTACTTGATTATAAAGTCGCTGCTGAGTATTCTATTGCTGGGATAGAGGAGTTGGATATATTCGAAAATTACGCCAAAGGTCTCAGGGGAGAGCGTGGTTTTGTCTACGACAAAGTACTGGTACATTCTCTTTCCAATATGCTACCTCCTAAAAGCAAATATGATATAGTCATTAGTTTTGACAGCCTGTCATTTGTAAAAAATTTAGAAGATCATTTCAGATCTTTTCATAGCTGTTTAAATAAAGAAGGTTTTTTTACGATATTCTTACCTTTAGGTAATGATATTAAATGGATTCCTGAAAGGAAATCATTTATATACACGAGTGAATATATCGAGGATCAGTTAAGGCTTGCAGAATTTAATATTATAGCTATAAAGAAATGGCAGTTTAAAGCTAAGAACTCATATATAGCTTTTGTATGTAATAAATAACTTAGTGACTAACAAGGATTTATAGATGAAGAAATTTGTAACATATATTCTCCTCGCCCTTTTAACAAGTAACGCTGCTTATGCAATAGGGGGTACGCCCTTAATAGGTGATGGCAGTGAGAACAGTAAGTTGCCAACAGAGGCCGTGGAGCCTTTCAGCTACGGTACATGTAGTGATATAGATGATCCATTTGAGAAACTAAATCGTAAGATATTTATATTTAATTCAGTGTTGGATCATTTCTTGCTACGTCCTGTTGCCAAAGGATATAGGAATATGTTTAGTGAAGGCACAAGGGACAGGGTGGGTGACGTGCTGGTCAATCTACAAGTGCCCGTTACCGCTATAAATAATACGCTACAGATGGAAGGCCATAAGACTTTACTGAGCGTATGGCAGTTTGTAATCAATAGCACCTTGGGTGTTGCTGGCATAGAAGATGTTGCAAAAAAGCAAGGGTTGCATGTTCAACCTCAGACTTTGGGTAGTACGCTTGCTAGTTATGGAGTAGGGCCTGGACCCTATGTAGTATTGCCGTTCTATGGTAGCAGTAATTCTAGAGATATGTTTGATACTACGATAGCTAATAGTTCAATGAATCCTCTGAATTACAAGTTCAGTCGCAACTTGAGGCGTTCTGTAACGATTTCGAGGTTAGTACATGAGCGTTCAGAAGTATTGCCTTTCACAGATCATATTTCTGAGACTTCTCCAGATCCTTATGTTGCAATTCGTAGCGCTTTGCATCAAAATAGGGAGAGTAAGGTAAATTATCCATCGCATTATAGGTGTAATCATGACTAAATCTTTAATTGCGATCCTGCTCGCAATAACTTTTACGATTAGCAATGTTTTTGCTGATGACAAGCTTGATGCTAACAATGTTGAGAATTATGTACATATTCTGATGAATCAATCATTGTCTATTTTAAATGATTCTAAGATACCAGCGAATCTAAAATCCCAAAAAGTTAGAGCTATGCTCTCAAAGAATTTAGATGGTGAATGGATGGCTAAATTTAGCTTGGGTAGGGAAGTGAAGGCTTTATCTCCTGGGGATGTAGGTAGATTTATCGCAGCTTACACGAAATATGTTGTTAATAGCTATGCCTCTGCGGTGAATGGTTATAAGGGCGAGAAAATAGAGATAAAATCTGTAAATTCCCTCAATGATGGGTTTTTTATGGTAAAAACCCAAGTTGTAAAGACAGATGGCAATGTAATCAATGTAGAATATTTAGCTCATAGTGTGGGGAAAGAATACAAAGTCTGCGATATCGTTACAGAAGGCATAAGTCTAGTTAATTCACAAAGATCTGAGTTTTCTGGTGTTCTAGGGAATGAGGGTATTAATGCTCTCATATCAGAGCTTGAAAAACGTACATCCAAGTAGTCCATGTCAGATTCTGATATCAAAGCTGACTTAGCACTAGCATATCATATTTTATCATATCTCAGGATAGATGATCATACCTATACTCATCTTTCTGCGAGACCGAAAGGGTCGAACTACTTCTATATTCTTCCATTTGGCTTCATGTTTGAGGAAGTGACTCCTGATAATCTACTTAAGGTATCGCTTGATGGCAAGGTTATGGAAGGCGAAGAGCTGGAATATAATATCACTGGCTATTTAACCCATAGCTCAATATATAGAAAAAGGCCTGATATTGGCTCCATATTCCACCTGCATACTCATGCTACAATTGCTGTGTCTAGTATCACAGAAGGTCTGATGCCTATAAATCAATGGGCTTTGCATCTATACAATGGGATTTCCTATGCCGATTATGACTCTTTGGTTTTAGGGCCTAATTCAGGCATGCAAATCGCACAAAGCCTAAAAGACAATTTTGTAATGTTACTTCGTAATCATGGCAGCATCACCTGCGGGCGTGATATTCAGGAAGCTATGTTCTATACCTACCATTTAGAGCAAGCTTGTATTGCTCAAATCCAGACTTTAAGCATGGGAAAAGAGCTCGTAATGCCAGATAAAGCTACCTGTGCAAAAGCGGTGAAAGACATCTTGAGCTTTGAACCAAATCTAGGTCACCGTGATTGGAAAGCTTGGAAGAGAAAAATCTCAGCCCTTAGGTCATAATTTTGTATATAATCTCTCAAATTTGGATTAACTTCGATACTTAAGCCAATCATGAGGAATATATGTCTCATACATCAAGCCATTCAACGGACCACAGCATAGAGCATCAGAAGCTTCTGGATAGCCGTACTCATACAGTTGAGCATGAGCTTCCTCGCTTACAAAAGAAAAATCTACAAGCTGTCAGTCTTGAAGTGCTGCTTGATAAAAATCATCCTACCTTGTTAAAGTCCCCTGCTAAAAAACAAT
>JAYUHP010000135.1:0-1447 GCA_043766875.1 Rickettsiaceae bacterium | reverse complement strand
AAGAAGTCGGGAGTTCGAATCTCTCTGCCCCGACCATCTTTTATGTCACAAAATATTACTCCTTCCGCGCTAAATGCCTATAATCATCATATTTAGGTGCGAATTTGCCATTATCATTTACCTCATATTCTCCCCCCAAAGCATAGTACGAAAGCACCTTCTGGAGGCCATCTTTATGCGCTTTTAGGTTGATATCTGCCATATCAAAGCTACTAACCGCTATATATGGCGCACGACTGGCGATTTTTACATATATGAGCTCCTGAACCTGGCCTTTTAGCCCCTCAAAACCCCCTTCCGAAGCTATCATAGCCTCAATCAGCATTTGCACAGATATACCACGTAGAACGTCCTGTTTTGTAGGCACACCTCCAGTTTTATAATCCATTATATACATCTTTCCATCTGGAGATTGCTCAATCCTATCCGCAATGGCGGTTATAATGACTTTGCGCCCCTCAATCTCCAGCCTCATTTCGCCATAAATTTCTGGGAAAATCTTGAGCTTCCTAGCCCGCCTTTCCTCATCAAATTCTATGAACTCTCTGGCAATTGCCTCAAGCTTAGGCCACCATAATTTTACCTGGGTCGGCTTATATTCCTTTTCAGCGATTTGTTGCCCAATTTCTAGTATTTGGCTGTATTTGTCTTGGATTTTATTACTATAATTATTAGTATATTCCTCAATAATAGAATGGATAAAAATCCCAAACTTTGAGAGATTATTTTTAGCAAAAATATCTTCTAACTTACGGATTTTCAATAGATTTTTTGCATAAAATCCATAAGGATTACGTAGCAGGAGTTCCAGATTAGTTGCTGAGATTTTAGCAGGAAGCATAATTATTCTCCGCGATAAGCTGTTGCAGGAAGCGCGAAGCTACAGTTTCTACGCCGTTTCGTACTAATGCCCTCGTCATGTAGATATTTTTCCTATGCAGCAAATTGTTAAAATAATACCATTCTTTTGCCATGTTATCAGACAGACCAGGCAGGCCCAAGGTCTCGCGCATGGTAGCATTCATCCATGGATCATTAGGCATCTTGCTTGGAAAGCTCCCATCATTCATATCTGCAAAGATAATATGTTCATAGCCACCAATGCTCGCCTCTTCAGCGCTCATAAATTTTACTCTAGATGGGACATCCTCTTTATAATAGCGCGCACCTTCAGAAATAGTTTTTATGAACTCCATATATTCTTGTTCAGTAAAGTTATGTGGCTCTAAGCAAAGCAGCTCATATAGAAATTCGCTGAAGATTTGTCCTTCAAAGCTTTTCCATAAGTTAGGTGCTAATTTTTCTGCCAAAGCAATATAAGACTTTAAGATGGATTCTCCTGCATCTAGCTTTATATCATTGAACAAAGCAGATTCAGTGGTCTTGCCACGCCTAAGCTCCAGCTCGTATTTCCTCGCTTCTTCAGAGAATAGATAGTGAGTCTTGA
>JAYUHP010000134.1:0-10923 GCA_043766875.1 Rickettsiaceae bacterium | reverse complement strand
ATCCTACCCATTTAATCTTCCTCCAAATTGTCGTTATATGATCTCTCATTTCTAACACAATCTGGAACCGATTTAATGAACTTCTACAGGGATGACGTATGTAAGACCCTCGACGGAATGACATCAATAAAACTTGGCACGCTTTATGCTTGGATGTAGCTTGAGTATAATAAATATAATAATTGAAAGAGGACTATTATGAATTTGAATCCATCATCACAGGTGCTGAGCACTTATCAAAGATTGTTGGCTACAACAGGCGGAAACGTGGCAAATAAGGGCGTTATTGGCGGTAAGTCAACATCAGCTTTCTTGCTTCCAACAGTTGCAGGTGGACAGACTGGCGCTCCTACTATCTTAAACAGAGCAGAGATAGGTGTGCAGGGTGATGTTAAGCAAACAGGCATAGGATCTGACTTGATGATTCAAGGGAAAGGGATGTTTGTATATCAGGATGCTAATGGAGATATAACCTTTGAGCGCGGAAGTAGTAATAGGCTCGATAAAGATGGGAATCTAGTAAATTTGCCAGGTCGCACATTGATGGGCTGGGCCTTGGACAAAGACGGGAAGGTGCCAGCAAATGCATCTACGCTTGGCTCATTAACTCCGATAAATCTTAGGGGGGTTGTTCAGATTGCTAAGCCAACCACTTATATTAATCTTGGAATAAATCTTGCAGCTAAACAGAAATTACTCCCAGGCGCTGGTGATAATATAAATATGGTGACTAATGCCAGAGGATCAAATCCTCTTTCTTTTTATGCGCGTGGTGCAACTGACCCAATTATTCCAGGTAATAATGGGCCTTTAGGGGAATTGCATCCCGGTGATCAAATTACAACTTTATTACCAAATCAAAATACACCATCCGTATTTGAATATGGTGGAATGGCTATATCTGGACAAATTTCGGTTAATAGTGGGGTATATGGTACCACCGATCCTAATACTGCTTTTACTCCGGTCCTTATTAGGGCTAATGGTACTAGTTTAGTGGAAGGAGATGGTATCAAAGTAAATATTGGAGCCCAGCAGTTTGAAGTTAGATTTAGTAGTAGTTCAACCAGCGTTGGCAAAGATAAATTTAACAGCCTTTCTAGTCTTGCAAATGCTCTTAATCACGTAGCTCAAGGTAGCCTTACTGCTGAGATGTATGGTGGAAGACTCTATATAGTTCCTAAAGATGCTAATCAAGCGATAACTTTTACAGACTCGTATGGTGGAAATATAGTTGCTAACCTTCAGTTGGATAATACTATAGCTGCAACTGGAGGCGTATTACGCTTTGCAACAATAGAGCAATTGCAACAACAAATGAAATCAGTTGCAGGTCTTAGAGCCGTAGCTTCTGGACCATCTCTTGATTTTGGTGCTCTTGATGCAAGACAAACTCTACAACTAGGTGGTAAGGCTCAAAATATTAGGACAGCGTTCAGGGCATATACTGCCGGAATGACTATAGGTGGAATTAATCCCGTTGTTTCAAATAGGTTAGTAACGATTGGGCTGAATAACCATGGATTTTCTGTAGGTGATTATGTTCGTATCAGTGGCTTGGTTATCCCTGTAGTGCCAGCAGGTGGTCAGGCCGGTACTGTAGATGGTGGGGTATATCGAGTTCTAAGTGTTACTGGTGATGCTTTTGATATTGCCCCAACGACAGATTGTTTTCCACTCACAGCACAAGGAGATATAGATGCTGCTACTGCTGCAGGGCAATATCTAAAAGCTCCTAATGCAGCACCTTTTACGGTGCAGAAAGTTGATGGTTCTGATTTTGTAATGAGTCACGCAAATTTTGCTGGTATAGCAAGTAGCGCTCTAATTGCTGGTGGTGGTGGTATAGATGCAGCTTACCAAAGAGTTACAATTAATCTTGGCGTTGCTCTACCGGTGAGTCAAAATATTGGTGTTGGTGATGAAGTATATATTACTGGCAGTGCAAATGGTATTGCAGCAGGATACTACAAGGTTTCTGCTATTGCTGCTAATACTTTCTCTGTGGATATACCACAAACACAAATTGGTAATGGTGCCGGTGCTGCAGTAGTTGGAGGCGCTGATGCTGGTCTTAAAGTAGTCAAAACGAATGGCCGAGCGGCTGCGGTATACGACACGCTTCCCGTTCAATTAGAAAATCTTTCAAGTATTGTCACAATTAACGTTGGAGCGGGTAGAAATCATGCTGCGGGAGATGCAGTTTCTTTCAATATGGCAGCAGATGTTGTTGTTGATGGTATAGTTATAAAAGCAAACACATACTATACGGTGCTTAGCCCTGTTGGTGCTACTTCTATACGGATCGACACTTCAAAAATTACGGCTGGTGGCGTGACTACTAACGTAGCTAGCCAGGCTACTAGTGACGCGGCGATAGGCTTTACTAATACGTTTGATACTACTGCTAATGCTAATGCTCTTGCTGCAGCACCCGGCACCACTTTAGGTGCAGATGCTTATATAAATTATACAACAAGGGAATTTAGTGCTTTTGGCATGACAAATAAGAGCGCTGGAACTTTCAATGCTCCCTTGGCTGCAACATATGATGCATCTAATCCTCTGTTAAATATGACTGGTGGTCATGTTAATGATTCTGAGACTGTCTTTACCACTTCGGTGTCGGTTGTAAATTCTTTGGGTAACGAGAATGATTTCGATGTTCAATTTGTTAAGCTTAGTAACCTGCAATGGGCTGTGGAAATATCTGCGCATCCGGATAAAAATGGTAATCTTCCTATAATCACTACTCCAGGCAGTACAGGCAAACCGGTTGTTTATGGTACAATTACATTCAATGGCGAGGGTAAGTTGGCTTCCGTGGATGGTGCTCTAAGCGGTCCTATCACTGTTCAGTACAATGATGGGGCAGATCCTGGATCATTTACCTTCAATTGGGGAGCGCTGAACGGAGCTCCTGGTGCTTTAGGCGTTACACAAATTAATACGCCACAAAGCGTCGTGAATTTTATAGATTCTAATGGTACTGTTCCAGGCGGAATAAGTGATATTGAATATGGGGCG
The DNA here is from genome assembly GCA_043766875.1 of Rickettsiaceae bacterium. Classification (GTDB taxonomy): domain Bacteria; phylum Pseudomonadota; class Alphaproteobacteria; order Rickettsiales; family Rickettsiaceae; genus JAYUHP01. The sequence continues at coordinate 7,896 of JAYUHP010000134.1, read as the reverse complement.
GATGGTACTGTTACCGTGATCTTCAGCAATGGTGGTCAGCAGGATATATTTAAGGTAGCTGTTGCAGATTTTGCGTCTATAGATGAACTAAAAGATTTGGGCGGAAAATATATTGCTACCAATGCTTCTGGTAAGCCAATTCTTAAAGTTGCTGGCACCGGTGGTGTCGGGGAAATTATCTCAAAAGCAGTGGAAGGATCAACCGTTGATACTAACGCAGGCATGCTTGATGCTGCAGATGATGCTCGTCAGATTGGTGTGAATGTCGCAGTGCAACAAGCTCAAAACAGAGCTGATGATGCAACATTGAGACTGGGTAGTAGCGGCGGATAAATATAGTTTGCAGCTCGGCGTAATATATAATATTATGCCGAGATAGAGGTTGGTGTGTGGCTGCGTTATGCTTATACCCAATCGCAAATTAATCCTACGTTGTCGCTGTGGTGCTCACCTAGTAAGTATAGGCATCGCACCTTGCTTCTAGTATTATTTAATTTGGGATTGGGTATTAGGTGTTTACGAGGAAAGTCCGGACTCCATGGAAATATAATGCCGGGTAACGCCCGGCGGGATCTACGTTCGCGTGGGTTTTAGGGAAAGTGCCACAGAAAATATACCGCTAGGATTGTTTAGGCAATCCTAGCAAGGGTGAAAAGGTGCGGTAAGAGCGCACCGGCTGCGCGGTAACGAGCAGCGCATGGTAAACCCCATTAGGAGCAAGACCAAATAGGCACAGCGCTTTGCCCCGTTTCCAGGCTTTGTTGTGCGGGTAGGTTGCTTGAGCTATATGGTAACATATAGCCTAGATAAATAGCCACAGAGGTGATGGTTTTAGGACTATCGCTTTACAGAATCCGGCTTATAGCCAATCTCTGAATTTTATAAGTGTCATCCCGGAATTTTTCGAAGAAAAATATCCGGGATCCATAACTTTAGCATTTGAGATTATCCTCAACTATCGTGGTTATAGGCCCCGGATAATTGCTACGCAATTTCCGGGGTGACGAGTGATTAATTAAAATATTCATTATGCAAATACTTTACCACTATCCACTATGCCCTTTATCTCGTCAGGTTAGGCTGATACTCAAAGAGCTGAATGTTACTTTTAGCCTTATCAAGGAAGAATATTGGCTTAGAAGCGCCCAGCTTTTGAAGTTCAACCCTGCAGCCGAACTGCCCGTGTTGGTAGAGCCATTTAATATAGTCATAGCGGGCATTTATCCAGTAACGGAATATCTCAATGAAAAATATCCGAACAATCTAATGGACGAAGCGCCTGAAAGGGCTGCAGAGGTGCGCCGCCTGCTCAGTTGGTTTAACGCGAAATTTTATTCGGAAGTTACAAAAATTTTTATAGATGAAAAACTGATCCGCCTACTTAGAAATGCTGGTTCGCCTAGGACAGATTTCCTGCGCGTGGCGAAGACCAATCTCCAGCATCATATGGCCTATATTGCGGACTTGCTCAAAGAGAGGACTTGGCTTGCATATGATAGGATGAGCCTTGCGGATTTCGCAGCGGCTAGCAATTTGTCTGTAATAGATTATTTCGGTGAGATAATTTGGGAGCAATATCCCGATATTAAGGAATGGTATGCTCTGATTAAGTCCCGCCCAAGCTTTAGACCGCTTTTGCAAGATCAGATCGCAGGCTTTGCCCCTCCAAAACATTACCAGGATTTGGATTTTTAGCTACAGCGCTGCAATTTTCTCAAGCAGCATCTTATGCTCATCCAGTTCAGCTTCAGTAGGCTTAACCACCATTGGTCTTGCACTGCCAGAATAAGCGGATACTGTGGTATCTACAGCAATCTCATCAGTCTTTTTATCCTGCAATATAAATACAGCTTGGCGCCCACCGCACAGTTCGACATAGACATCTGAGAGAAGCTTGGCATCCTTCAAAGCACCATGAAATGCTCTTGAGGATATATCTATCTTGAAACGCCGGCATAGCGCATCCAGATTGGCTTTGCTGCCTGGGAACATTCTGCGAGCTATCATTAAAGTGTCGACGATATTGAAATGATCAATCGAGGCTTTGCCAAGACGCGTTAGCTCATGATTGATGAATTTCATATCGAAAGCGGCGTTATGGATAACTAACGACCCGCCTTCTATGAATTGTACGAACTCGTCAGCAATTTCAGAAAATAGCGGCTTATCCTTCAGGAAGTCGGACGAAATCCCATGTATCCTATATGCTTCCTGCGGCACGTCGCGCTCTGGGTTGAGATAAAAATGAAACTTACCACCGGTCAGCACCTTGTCGTGCATCTCTAAAGCCCCTATTTCTATGATTCTATGCCCTGATTTCGGGTCTAAGCCTGTCGTTTCGGTATCTAATACTATTTCTCTCACTTTTTATCCTTACTTAATTGCTGCCATTCTAGCAGTAAAAACGGATTTGCAAAATTGATTTTATGATGCTATATTACCGATCCTATGTGGAGAGGTGGCCGAGTGGCTGAAGGCAACGGTTTGCTAAACCGTCATACGGAGTTATCCGTATCGGGGGTTCGACAAAATGCGAGAGCATTTTGGACGCGCTTTAGCCCGCCCCGAAGGGGTGAAGATCGACCAAAGTCGATCTGAATCAATCCCCCTCTCTAACTCATAGTAAAAACTGATTTGCAAAATAGATTTTGTGATGCTATATTACCGGCTCTATCGTGGAGAGGTGGCCGAGTGGCTGAAGGCAACGGTTTGCTAAACCGTCATACGGAGTTATCCGTATCGGGGGTTCGAATCCCCCTCTCTCCGCCACCCTACGCTGGGTCCATACCGGACAGATAGGTAACAGATTATACCGGAGACATAGGTAACAGTTTTGCCTTGAATGGATTATCGATTGGTTCCACTCTGCAACTCTCCTCGTCAAAAGGTCCATACTAAATCAATCACCATTTTTTATAACTCTTCGCCACGCTAACCAATTTATACTTGTCTATTTAGTAACTTTATATATAATATACAAAGTTACTAAATAAGAGCAAGAGGAAAAAATGGCTGATTTACCTTTCGGTTTTGAGCGTCCAGAAGATAGCCCTGGCTTTTTGCTATGGCAGACGACGGTTACATGGCAAAGGCTTATTAAGAAAGCTCTGCAGCCTTATCAGGTCACTCATCCGCAGTTCGTTATCATGGCTCTGTTGCTTTGGTTCGAGGAGCATAAATATACCATAACCCAAACTCTCATTGCAAAATGGTCCAAGCTAGACAAGATGACGGTCTCTAAGTCAATTAGAAAGCTCGCTGCTGTTGAATATGTATTTTGTGAGGCAAACGATAAGGACGAGCGAGCCAAAAATACATGGCTTACGGATGAGGGACGAAATTTGGTCCATAAGCTGGTGCCTCTGGTAGAAAAAATAGATGAGAGGCTCTTTGGCAAAGCGTCAAAAGGTGATCAGAAGAGTCTTATAAGGGCTTTGCTGGAAATTAATGGATGATTCTCTCATAACTCAAATAATTTAATTAAAATACTTGTGCTACACAAGCTTATATATGAAAAAATATTTCTTGATTATTTTCGCTAATTGGTGCATATTTCATATTCCTGAAAGGGGCGATTAGCTCAGCTGGTAGAGTACCTCGTTTACACCGAGATTGTCGGCAGTTCGAATCTGTCATCGCCCACCACACTACGCTAAAGCTTCGCGTGGCAAGTCACTGTAGTGGCGCTAGCTGAAGCTTTCTTTGGCGTAACTAAGAAACGCCGTCATCCCGAAAATTGCGCAGCAATTATCCGGGACCCATAACCTTAGCATTTGAGGTAATCCTCGGCTGTAGTGGTTATAGGCCCCGGATATTTTGTTTTACAAAATTCCGGGGTGACGATAACTGGATTCCTGCCTTCGCTGGAATGACATCATGGAGAAAATATGAACAATCCCCAAGAACAAGATGAAGTGCAAGATGAAATGACGTTACAGTGGAAAGCACGTGTGGTCTTTTATTATTTCTGCGTGGTGCTGATTTCTACAATCCATGTTATTCCTTTGATCCTCCTTTCTGCAGCTGGTGCGAAGTACAAAACACGCTATTATATAGCACGTTCCTATGCCTGGAGCTTCATGGCTTTGCTAAGATGGATATGTAATATAGACTTCAAGATAGAAAGGCTTGAAAAGCTTCCAAAAGGTCCAGCAGTACTGCTTTCCAACCACCAATCTTTCTGGGATAACGTTATAACGCCTCATATATTTCCTATCCAAAGCTGGGTAGTAAAAAAGCAGTTATATAATATTCCTCTTTTCGGGCTTGGCCTCCGTTTAGTGGAGCCAATTGCAGTTGATAGAAGTGAAAATATGTCTGTTAAGCAGATACTGAACATGGGTGCAGAAAAACTAGCAGCAGGGCTGTGGGTGATACTTTTTCCGGAATCAACCAGGGTTCCTGTTGGCAGACGCGTTAAGCTTAAGCCCAGCGGTGTTAAACTAGCGCAAAATAGCAATGTTCCTATTGTGCCCATGGTTCATAATGCTGGGGTGTTTTGGCCTAAAGGTTTCTGGATCAAAAAACCTGGCACGATTCAGATTAAAATCGGACCTATCTTATACCCTAAGCCTGAAGATGATGTGCGTCAAATTACACAGGAAATTGAGACTTGGATGCATCATGAGAAGGACAAACTATCTGGTAGCATTGGCGACGCCTAACATCCTGATCATCAAGAATGCTACTACTGTAGTAATGCTTAGCCCTAAGAATAACGTGGTAAATGTTGCAATCCCATAGCCATGTACCGTGGCAATCGCATAATTTACGATAGCTATGATAGCGTAATATAAAGACCCGAAGATAGAACCCGCAGAGCCGCTCACTTCACGATAATCCTCCAATGCAAAATGTAATATATGAGGTACAGTGAATGTATGTCCCATGGCATGGAGCATTGTAGGGACCATAACGATCAGCATAGCCATTGTCCTGCTTTCACCAGTTAAAAAGAATGATCCGAGAAACATTATGCTAGATGCTATGAGTATTAGGCAAATACCATATGTTATAATGATATTGCTACTGAAATGATGTTTAACCAGATATCTATTTATCATGCCACCAGCCAAGTTTGCAGCTGCGATTCCACATCCCAGCATTCCATATTCAGATGGAGATAATTTAAGGAATTCGATAAAAATAAATGGCGCTTCTACATAAAACCCGAATGTCATACCGCTCACGCATCCTACAATAAGAGCGTATAAAACCACCTTCTGGTCTCTAATAACCTTAAGAAAAATATTGAAATAAGAGAAATTTCTAGCATTAGCAATATGTCGATTTGTTTCTGGTAGGTAGTAGAAACACAAAAAGAATAATACTATTCCTAAGGTGCCAAGTAGCCTAAAATTTGCTGTCCAGCCAATATATTGTACAAAAAACCCACCCAAAATTAAGCCTACAGATGGAATGAATGCTAAGCTAATCGCAACGCCAATATAAACATTGGCCAATGCTTTTCCTTCAAAGGAATCCCTGGCCATCGCCTGGGCGAGTACTGATCCAACACTTACCCCGAATGCTTGAGCAAATCTGCATATCAGCAATGTATATGGGCCGGTAGCAAAACTACAGGCTATAGATGCCAACGCATATAGTCCGATTCCAATTAGTACAAGAGGCCTGCGCCCTATTAGGTCTGACAATCTTCCTAAGGCGAAAATCCCTAGGGCAAATCCGATAAAATATACACTGGAGGAAAGCTGCGCCAGGTTTTCTGTAACGCTCAGCTTAGAGGCAATATCCGGCAGGGCAGGGCTACAAACTCTTTCAGTTGCATGTGAAATGCCGAACAAGCACAAAAGCAGCCACACTGGTATCGGGCCTATTATATTTTTCATAAAATCACACTTAGTTAGAGCAAAGAATTAATTGATTCTTCTATACGTTAAAGCGGAAATGTACCACATCCCCATCTTTCACGACATATTCTCTACCTTCTACCCGCATTTTACCAGCTTCTTTTACTTTTGTTTCCCCGCCCAATGCTAAATAATCTGCGGATGAGATTACTTCAGCACGTATAAAGCCTTTTTCAAAGTCAGTGTGAATTATTCCAGCTGCTGCTGGGGCAAGCGTTCCAGCCCTAAAAGTCCAGGCATGGGCTTCTTTTGGGCCAATTGTAAAATAGCTCTGCATACTGAGCAGCTTATAGGCTGCTTTCACAATCTTGGCAATACCAGTTTCAGCTAGCCCTATGCTTGAAAGGAAAAATTCTTTCTCTTCGTTGGAGTCAAGAATAGAAATTTCTGCTTCTATTTTTGATGAGATAATTACAGCGCTTGTGCCTTCATCTGCAGCTTTTTTTTCGACCTCAGATGAATATTTATTACCAGTTACAGCTTCTGATTCCAGCACATTGCATATATATAATAAAGGCTTGGATGTAAGCAGTTGTAATGGCTTGTGCAAATCCGCATCAGCTAGGCTTTTTATTAGATTACGAGCAGGCTGGCCAGAATTTAAACATTCTCTCACCTTTTCCAGTAGCTCAATTTGATCTTTCAGGCTTTTATCACCAGATTGACAGCGCTTTATCATTCCTGGAAGACGTTTTTCCACTGATTCCAAATCCGCTAGCACCAATTCTGTTTCTATGACTTCCGCGTCATATACTGGGTTTACTTTGCCATGAACATGGGTTATGTCAACATCATCAAAGCATCTAAGCACATGAAGTATCGCATCCACCTCTCTTATATGGCCCAAAAACTTGTTGCCCAAGCCCTCTCCCTTGCTAGCACCCTCAACAAGCCCTGCGATATCCACACATTCTATATAGGCTGGTATAATTTTGCCTGAGCCTGCAATGCTAGCAAGCTGTGGAAGTCTTGGATCTTCTACCGGAACTATGCCAGTATTTGGCTCAATTGTACAAAAAGGGTAATTGGCAGCAGCTGCCGCCTGGCTTGCAGTGAGTGCGTTAAATAATGTCGATTTTCCTACATTAGGAAGGCCAATAATACCACATTTCAATGCCATAATTACTACTTTCTTTTATTTCTAATATTAGCCTGAGCTGCTGCAATTTTTGCAATTGGTATTCTGTAAGGCGAGCAAGAGATATAATCCATTCCAATATTATGGAAAAATTCTATTGAACCTGGCTCCCCACCATGCTCTCCACAAATACCTAGTTTGATCTTTGGATTTACAGCCCTACCACGGTCAATTGCGATCTTGATCAACTCACCGACCCCATCTTCATCCAGCTTCACAAATGGATCATGCTTGAGTATATTTTGAGACATGTAATCCGGAACGAAAGATGCTCCATCATCTCTTGAAATACCAAAAGTAGTTTGCGTTAGATCATTGGTTCCAAAGCTAAAATAATCTGCTTGTAATGCAATTTTCCCAGCCTGCAGTGCCGCTCTTGGCAATTCTATCATCGTACCAATATGATATGCTTGAGATGTTTGTAACTTGGATATTACTCCAATAATTAGCTTTTTGAGTATATAAAACTCTTGAGAATCGCTAATAAGAGGCACCATTATTTCCAGGTCAATTTTTACATTTTCTTCCTTTAATTCATCGAGAGCACGGAATATAGCTTCTACCTGCATCTCGTAAATTTCTGGGAAGGTTATTCCTAGCCTGCAGCCTCTATGGCCCAGCATCGGATTTATCTCATGAAGGGTATGTAGACGCTTTTCGACCACTATCCATGCAAGATTTAGATGTTCTGCTAGCTGACGTTTTTCCTCCTCTACCTGTGGTAAAAACTCATTCAGAGGTGGATCTAAAAGCCTAATATTTACCGGTTTACCATTCATTATCCTGAAAAGATCTTTAAAATCTTCTTTATGTATAGGTAGCAATTTTTTTAGTGCGCCTTCTCTTTGTACTATGCTAGGAGAAATTATCATTTCCCTCAGGAGCGCT
>JAYUHP010000133.1:0-11090 GCA_043766875.1 Rickettsiaceae bacterium | reverse complement strand
TTAAATTGCAACGGCTTTAGAGATATGTATAATCGGCCAAAATTGCCAAAAGGAGCGAATCTATGAGAAGAGTATTAGTATCAGGCATGATTGGTAATGCTTTGGAATGGTATGACTACGCGTTATATGCTCAGTTTGCTCCAATCATAGCTAAGCACTTCTTTCCAGAATCTGATTTAGCAGAAGTTATGACCATGGCTGTATTTGCAGCTGGTTTTTTTGTTCGTCCGCTTGGAGCCGTTGTATTTGGCAATATAGGAGATAGGTTCGGAAGGCGTATCGCTCTTGTCATAGGTATTCTAACAATGGCTATTCCTACAGCTGCTATTGGGTGTTTACCTTCATATAATAGCATAGGTATTTCAGCTACTATTATCCTGATTATCATACGTTTGGTTCAGGGCTTTTCTTTAGGTGGTGAATTTAGTGGATGTATTGCTTATATTGTGGAACATTCTCCGGCTGCAAATAGAGGTGTGGCAGGTAGTGCAGCATTTGTTAGCATGTGTCTTGGGATGTTACTTGGGACGCTTACTGCAGTTGCTATGTCCTATACAATAGATCCTGAGACTCTTGTTAACTGGGCTTGGAGAATACCTTTCATAGCGGGATTATTTATAGGTCTTGTAGGTCTGTACATCAGGATGAACCTGTCTGAAAGCCCTTTATACAAGGCTGCTAAAGCTACAAATAGTCTATCTACCGCTCCGGTTAGTGAAACTGTGAAACATTATTGGCCGCAGCTTCTTATGGCCATAGCAATTTATATAACTGTTACAGCTCCGTTCTACACATCTACAGTCTATATAGAGAGTTTTATGAATAAACTTGGCTATACTAAAATGGAATCTTCAGTAGTGAGCAGCATTATATTGATTACTATGATGATAGTCCTTCCAATTTCTGCAAGAATTTCAGATAAGATAGGCAGGCGTCCAGTGATGCTCGCAGGGGCTATTGCGATAATAGTTCTGGCATATCCTATGATCGCTGTTTTGGGTGATATGGACTTTATTTCTGCTATAGTTTCCCAAATAGTTTTTGCGGCAGCAGTGGCTTTCTATATGGGTCCAGTGCCTACCGTACTTGTTGAGATATTCCCAACTAAAGTACGTTTTACAGGAGTAGCATTGTCATATAACATAAGTGCCGCAATTTTTGGTGGAACAGCTCCTATGGTGGCCATGTTGCTTACCCGTTGGACAGGAGATAAGTTTGCCATAGGATATTATCTCGTAGCTCTTGCAATCTTTACATTTACTGTATTGCGTAAATTTAGAGGCGGCTTCAAAGAGACTTATGATAAGTCTTTAGGTAATGTTGAGGCGATGTAAAACAGAATTCCAGATTAATCCTACGTCGTCGCTGTGGTGCTCACCTATAAGAATAGGCATCGCTACCATCGCTCCTAGTATCAATTATTTAATCTAGAATTCTGTTTCGCGTTGTTACCAGAGTTCCTGGATAATTGCTACGCAATTTCCGGGGTGACGATTTTATGTCCTTATGCATCAATCTTTACAAATTGAAAGACGGCCTTTCAATTTGCAAAAAATATGCTATAATATCATTATTATGATAGATAGATCCTTTTGGCAAAATAAAATTACTAAACTATTTAAAACTCATCGCATAGTTGCTTTGCTGGGCGCTAGGCAATGCGGTAAAACTACTCTGGCTAAGCAATATGCTCGGCTATTTCCAACATCATCTTTCTTCGATCTTGAAAACCCCATAGCTCTTTCAAGGCTTCGTGACCCTATGGTAGCTTTGGAACCACTTTCAGGTCTGATTATTATAGATGAAGTCCAGTTGCAGCCCGAATTATTTACTACGCTTAGATATATCCATGATGAATATCCAGATAAGCGCTTCTTGCTTTTAGGCAGCGCATCCAGAGATTTAATACAGAAATCTTCTGAAACCTTAGCTGGGCGGATAGCATATATCGAGCTTATGCCATTTATGCTGGATGAGATTGACTCTGTGAACAAATTATGGATTCGTGGTGGATATCCAAAAAGCTATTTGCAAGATAGTGATGATGATAGCTATGTTTGGAGGGAGAATTACATAAGATCATATTTGGAACAGGATTTGAACATGCTTGGTGTAAAGGTAAGTCCAGGGGCATTACGTCAATTTTGGACTATGCTCACGCATTATCATGGGCAAATTTTTAACGCCAATGAAATTGCTCAAAGTCTTGGCATAACTCATCCGACTGCAAAGCATTACCTGGATATTCTCCACCAAACATTCATGATAAGAATCCTGAGACCTTATCACGCTAATATAAAAAAGCGTCAAGTCAAAAGCCCCAAAATTTACTGGCGCGATAGTGGAATTTTCCATAGCTTTATCAATACAAAGGCCTATATGGATTTAATACTCCATCCCAAAATAGGGTCTTCGTTTGAAGGGTTTGCCATGGAGCAGGTGATTCATGCTATGGATGCTTATGAGCATGATTGTTATTTTTGGAATGCCAGTAGCTATGGCGAAATTGATCTGATTATAAGCAAGGATTCTAAGCTATATGGTTTTGAGTTTAAATTTAGTGATAATGTGAATTTGGATAAACGTTGGCCAGAGATGATTCAGGATATAGGGCTGGAGCATCTATATGTAATTTCTCCAGGTGAGCATAATTATAAAGTTGCTGATAATATAACTGCTCTGGGGATTAAACAGCTTCAGCACCTGAGATAATCTCTATAAGCTCTTTTGTGATGGATGCTTGTCTTGTCCTATTCATAACAAGTGTTAGCTGGTTTAGCATCTTATCCGCATTGCGTGTAGCGCTATCCATGGCTGTGGTACGTGCAGCTTCTTCGCTAGCACGGCTTTGGGCTAGCGCAAAAGCTAGCTCTGAGGTAACATACATGGCTATAAGATCGTCTATTGTGCTATCACCTTCAACTTCACAGGAAGAATTCGTCTTATCATCAAGCTTTATGGGCATGATCTGCTTTTGGGTAGGGATTTGAGATATGGTATTCTTGAAGAAGCTAAAATACAGCTCTATATTGCCAATAGCCTTGCCTTTAACCATTGTAAGTATTTGTTCTGCAACTTCTGAAAGCTTTACTCTATCAAGTTCTGCATTATTATATTCAGCCACGAGCAAATCTGGGTAATGAATATTTACGAAATTTATAGCGCGTTTACCTATGGCCATTATCTTCGTATTTGAATCTTCATTGGTGGTATGTTTTAACATGCGAAGCACGGAGTTGTTAAACCCGCCACAGAGACCTCTGTCAGAGCCAAAAACTACCACTAGCTTAGGAGCTTCTTCATGCTCATGATGCAAAAATGCTTTGGCAAGCGGGCTCAGCTCTAAATCAGCTTTAGTGGCTTTAGACAGAGCATGATTAACTGCTTCATGGTAATATTGCGTACTTTCTAGTGCAATCCTTGCTCTGCGTAGCTTAGAAGCCGAAACCATCTGCATAGCTTTGGTAATCTTCTTTGTAGATTTTATGCTCTTAATACGGAGCCTTAGCTGCTTTACGTTAGCCATCTACTGCCTCTTCGCTCGTTTCACCGGTAGCTACTACATCATCTCTGTGAGCTACTGCAAATTCTGTTACTTCAAATATTTTTCTGATAGGTGGAGGGGATGTATCATTATTTTTATACGGCCGTCCTACAAATGCGCTATCTGACCCAACATAGATTGCTGCTGAGGTAGGGTGAGCATTTCGGTCTAAGTCTACTATTGCTTTCATTAAAGGAGGCTTAGTATGTTCAGAACTTACAAAACTACCAAATTTTTGATTGATGTGTACCTCGAATTCTTTATCAACTTGAACAGTTGTATCTTCACCTGTTATTGTACGCCCAGTTACTTTCATGTCACCTATTTCCCTTGATTAAAAGCCTTCTCTGGTACTGACTGCTGGAATTTGCTTACAGATCCATTTGTAAGTAGCGTAATACTAATCCTAGCATTTTGGCTATTAAATGGGTCGCGCGGATCCATAGGCTCTGTGTCAGATTTTCCGGTGATTCTAACTACTTGATCAGGTTTCAAAATATTGCCAAAGAACTTACGTACCTCGTTTGCCCTAAGAGCAGATAGCTGCCAGTAATCTATGTTCGTCTTATCACGGTCCATTATAGATGCTGTATGACCAGCTATTGCTATATAATTAGGATATGTGCTAATCATTCTACCAATAGCGTTTAATATTTCCATCATGTAAGGTGCTAGCTCATCCGTATTAGGTTTGAACATAGGACGGTTATTACTATCTGTAATCTGAATGCGAAGCCCATCTGAACTTACATCCCACACGATATTTTCCGAGAATTCCTGTAGCACTTTATCTTTCTTTATATCATTCATAGTATTGATAAAGCTTTGTTTTTCCTCAGCAGAAAGCAGGTTAAATTTATCGGAGTCAAAAATCTGCTCACCAGCATTGCTTTTCAGCAATTGCTTAGGTGCATTTTTCTTAGATATGAGCTTTTCCTTTCCATCTTGCTCACCAGTGCTAGAAAATGGGCTGTCTTTCGCAGCAAAATACTGTGCTATACCTTCCAACTTATCTTGTGGAGTTGTACTAATAAGCCACATAAGCAGGAAGAAACACATCATAGCTGTGATAAAGTCGGCATATGCAACTTTCCACATACCTGCATGCACAGGGTCGGTTCTTGTTTTCTTTCTTGATCTCTGAATTATTATCTGAGGTCTTAAACTACCCTTTGCCACGTTATTACCTGTAATTATAAATTAGTTAGTAACCCTTATAGTATTAGCTGAAATCAGTACTTCTACCTCATGAAAACTTGGCCTGAAGCTTATGGGAATATTCTTCCGCATAAATTCCACTATTACTACAGGGGGAGTGCCTTGCAAATAGGCCAAAATGCCTATTTTGATACATTCCAAATATTTCACCTGATATTCAGCATATCTTCCTAAGAAGAAGGCTACAGGGCCCACTAAACCATATGCAAGCAACACCCCTGTGAATGTACCAACAAGAGCGGCTCCAATAAGCCCTCCAAGTACTTCCGGTGGTTCTGCAATACTACGCATTGTAATGATAACACCTAGCACGGCGGCAACGATACCAAGAGCAGGCAAAGCATCAGCCAAATGGTGAAATACTTTAGATGGCATGCTATAGCTATCATATTCAACTTCCATTTCATGTTCCATGATTTGGTCCATTTGATATTGCTGATCAACTCCCATGATAAGGAGCCTTATATTGCTTCTAATGAATTCTGAAAGAGCTGCATCGTCATATATTGTAGGCGCAAGCTTGAATAGCTCACTATCTTCGGGATGTTCGACGTGATTTTCTATTTCAACCAGTCCCTTAATCTTCATTATCCTTGTTGCATTGAAGAAGAATAACAGTAATTCTAGATACTCACTTTTACGATATGGTACGCCTTTGAATAGGTTACCCAAGGATTTTATGGCATATTTTAAATTGTGCATTGATGTGGAAATAAGCACGGAACCAATCCCCACTCCTACGATAATGCTTATCTCAGCTGGTTGCCATAATAATGATAAATGACCACCTTCATAGACATAACTCAGACCAACCGATGCTCCTACTATAAAGACACCTATTAGAAATAACATATATTTAACTCCTTAAATGTTCAAAAAAAGCTCTTATTATCTGGCCAGATTCCTCTGCCATGATACCGTCATAAACTTCAGGCCTATGCATACATGTCTCTTGCGTAAAGAAACGTGGCCCATGCTCAACAGCTCCTTGCTTGGGGTCTGAAGCCCCATAAAACAGGCGCCCAACACGTGCATGGGAAATAGCGCCGGCGCACATAGCGCAAGGTTCCAATGTAACGTACAGGTCACATTCATTGAGATTCTTGTTTTGCAGCATTCTGCATGCCGCTTCAATTGCTATTATCTCCGCGTGTCTGGTAGGGTTTTCATCAGTCTCGACAAGATTATACCCAGAAGAAACTATTTGTCCAGTGGCTCTCATAACAATTACAGCACCAACAGGAATTTCTCCACTTGCTTGTGCATATAGGGCTTGCTCTAGTGCGCTACGCATATGTTGGTTGTCAAAATTCATAATTTCTCGCGATATGGCACATCATGTTCAACGCCTGCGGGATCTTGATGGATTATTATTTCTGCTCCTGGAAATACTTTCAATATCTCTTCCATAATTCTGTCGCTTATCTCATGTACCGAAGTCAGGGTTCTATCGCCATCCATCTCTATATGACACTGGATGAAAGGCTTATTGCCAGCATATCTGGTCTTAAACTCATGTACCCCGAGCACTTCCTTGTGTTCACCTATTATACCAAGAATTTTGCTACGTTCGTCATCATTAAACTCTTCATCAACTAAATTTTTAATTGATCTGACAAATAAGCCATAAGAGCTATATATAATATAACAAGCAATTGCTGTGCCAAGAATTGCATCTAACATATGAAATTGATTACTAAAATATAATGATATCATTACAATACCATTCGTCATTAGATCTGCTGTGTAGTGGAGCTTATCAGCCTTCATTAGCGTGGAGCCAGTTTTCTTGATCACATATGACTGGTAGATTAAAAGGAACAATGTAAGTACTATGCAGGCTATCATGCAATATATCCCAATATCTACATGATCTATTTCCACAGGGTGGATCATATGCTGGCCCGCAGAATAAAAGGCAAATATTCCGGAAAAGAAGAAGAATATAGATTGCCCAAATACTGCCAAATCTTCAATTTTATTATGACCAAATCTGTGATTATGGTCTGGTGGTGTTATAGCTAAGCGCAATGCAACTAGGTTTATAGCAGAAGCAGATATGTCCAAGAGGGAGTCCATGAGTGAGGCAAAAATTGACACGGAATCTGTTAAAGCCCAGCTATAGAATTTAATTATGAAAATTACCAAAGCTGTACCCACGGAATAATATGGTGCAATTTTGAGCAATTTTATGTTTTCTTCTGAATAATGTGACATAGGTGAATAAAATGATTTTCTAACTTATTAGATTAGTCTATTATGGGCTCACTGTAAAAGCAAAAATGGATATCACAATGAAAACAAAATTCAAGAGCTTAGTGTTAATTATAGTTAGTTGTAGCCTTCTTCTTTCTTCTTGCCAAGGCAATAAGCAAGGTAGTGGTGCGGTTATTGGCGCGGTAGGAGGAGGTCTTCTCGGGTCCATGTTTGGTAAAGGGGCTGGTCAGTTGGTTGCTGTCGGTCTTGGAGCTGTAGCTGGAGGACTTATTGGTAGCACTGTCGGTAAAAGCTTAGACGAGCATGATAAGATGATGGCTGAAAAGACTGCAAATAAAGCATTAGAGACTGCTCCTTCTGGTAGCAGTGTTGGCTGGAAGAACCCAGATTCTGGGCATTCTGGTTCTATTACACCTACAAAAACATTTAAGCAGAATGATGGGCGCTATTGCCGTGAATATACCCAAACAGTGGTTGTAGGTGGTGAAACCAAGAAAGCCTATGGCACAGCTTGCCGCCAGCCTGATGGGCAATGGGAGATCGTGAAGTAGATTGAGCGCTGCAGTAATATTTAGCGATATATCGCATAACTATGGGGCTTACAGCGTTTTGGAGGAGGTGAGTTTTTCGCTTCAGCCACGAACGATTACTACTTTAGTAGGCCCCAATGGTGCTGGCAAAACTACTATAGCTAGGCTTCTGCTTGGTCTAGAGCAGCCTTCCAGCGGTACAATAGAAAGACATAATGAGCATCTTGCTTACGTTCCGCAGAAATTATCGATTAATCCAGATCTTCCTCTAACAGCTGGGGGGTTCTTAAGATATATATCACCAAACCACAAAAAGCTTGAAATCTCCGAAGAAATACTTAGCTTTGCTAATATACAAATCTTAAAAGATGAACAGATAATTAACCTATCAGGAGGCCAGTTGCAAAGGCTAGTACTTGCAAGTGCTATTCTAAAAACTCCAGAAATACTCGTGTTGGATGAACCGACTCAAGGCTTAGATATAAATGGTCAGGAGGAGTTTTATTCAATATTGGAAAAGACCAGGCAGTTATTTGGAACAACAATTTTTATCATTTCTCATGATCTATTTACGGTGATGAAAAAATCCGATCAAGTTTTATGCCTGAACCATCATCTTTGCTGCCGTGGAAGGCCTACTCATACTGTGGTTAAAGGCGCTGAGAATATTGGAATTTATTCCCACCAACATGATCATAAGCATGGTGGGTGACGCATATGCTCTTAATCACCCTAATAGTTCTGGCAATAAGCTGTCTCTTCGCTCCATTGGGCTGCGTGCTGCTTTGGCAGAGATATAATTATTTCAGCGATGGTCTCGCCCATGCATGTTTATTCTCAGGTATTATCAGCTATTTTTTGAACCTACCACAGCTACTTTCCATGATGGTTGTGGCATTGATTTTCGCAACACTCGTTTTTATTCTCAAATTTTATTCCAATAAAAATACCGTAATCAATCTAGTTTCGAGCACGATGCTGGCTTTGGCCATTATATTTGCCTCTAAGATGCCTGATTCTTCTTTGATAGAGAAGATGCTGTTTGGTGATATCCTGGCTGCGAGTGAAAGGGATTTAGGAATGATTGTGGCAGTAGTTATTGTAGTATTTACGCTATTAATCAGGTTCTTGGATAGATTGGTAATAATTTCGCTCAATACCGATTTAGCTCGGGTACAGAAAATTCCTGTAAATATTATTGAACTATCATCTCTCTTGCTGCTTTCTCTCGTTATTGCCTTGACCATGAAAATTGTTGGGGCGCTGCTTATTACAGCGTTACTTATTATTCCCGCCGCATCTGCTCGTATCATAAGCAGGGCGCCACTCCATATGATCCTATATTCCACAGCTCTGGCAGTAATTTCCGGCTCTATCGGTATCTATATCTCGTTCATATTTGACTGGCCACTTGCCCCTGCAATTGCTATTATATCCGTAGCGGTATATAGTTTAACTGCAGCCATTCGTGCATCCATGGGATTTTTGGGAGGTAAAATATGATATATGCTTCAGCTTCAATAGTTATTAATACCAGTTCCAGCCAACTATGGAATATTCTGGAGGAATTCGTGAAGGCTCCTGTGCAAGGCAGCTATATAAAAGATTGTTTGGTTGTTGAAGATCATTACGACGCCATTGTGCGCTCGCTTTCGATATCTGGCGAAACCGCAGTGAAGGAGAGGGTGTTTTTCCTTAAGGATCAAAATAAAATTGTAGCACGTCTGGAGGATCATCCAACCTGCATAGGTGATACCATATACCAGATTATTGCATCAGATCAGGAAGAGCTTTCAAATCGCAGAGTGACTCTTTGTGCAGTCTTTGCTTGGCGTATGCGGCCTGGAATCATAGAAGCCCCAGCTGTTAATAGGCAGGTTCTCATAGATGATTTGCTTGCCTCTATTGCTGCTGCGGGCGTCAGAGTGTTCTAGGTATCACGCTCCTCAAACAGCTCCCTAGCTTTGGAGAGTCTGAGGAACCTTGCGAATGCGAAAATCAGCGAGTCCACGAAGCCGTGATAGCCGAAGATGAAATAGCGTCTTATAAAAAATGCCTTGAAGAAATATATCAGAAATTCCGCATATACCCTTGCTTTAGTAGGTTTGCGGCCATTAAGCAGCATATCCTTTGCCTGCTCGCTGGAGTAGAAATTTGCCTTATTGACCAGCTGCTCGATAGATACGCCTGAATAATGGTAAGCGGGTCCCGATAACTGGAATACATTACCCTGTTCTTTCATGTCGTCGTTCAGGGTTACAGCGTCACGCGTAGAAAATTCTATAGAGTTTTTGAAACTAGCAAAGTCCCTGCGGTAAAGCCTTATAAAGCTATTGCTTGGGGCGAAAGTTCTAGGGTGTTTGTCCTTCCTATGCATGATCACGAAATTGATCCTATAGGCCTTATATTGCTCCTCGGATTTTGATACAAAAATCTTGCTGATCTCCGTTTTTAGCTCAGGGGATAGCTCCTCATCTGCGTCTATATTCAATATCCAATCATGCTTGCAAAGACCTTCGCCAAAGGATTTCTGTTTCACATATCCTGGCCATTCATTATAGACTACCTTGGCGCCAAGGGATTTCGCGAGCTTTACTGTATTGTCAGTGCTGCCACTATCTATGACTATGATTTCATCTACGATATCTTTGATACTCGAAATGGCTTTCTCTATACGCTTTTCTTCATTTTTTGCGATGATGAATGCTGAGATCATTATGGTTCCTCTTAGGTGTAATCCTAACTGTGATGTCATTCCAGCACCCGCTTTGGCGAGGGTAAACTCCAGCGGGAATCCAGGACTAAAAACACCGTCATCCCGGGCGCAGCGGAGCGCAGACCCGGGATCCATAACCACTACCGATGAAGATTATCTCAAAAGCTAAGGTTATGGGTCC
Source organism: Rickettsiaceae bacterium (assembly GCA_043766875.1). Taxonomy (GTDB): domain Bacteria; phylum Pseudomonadota; class Alphaproteobacteria; order Rickettsiales; family Rickettsiaceae; genus JAYUHP01. Next base: position 684 of record JAYUHP010000133.1, on the reverse strand, counting down.
CGGATATTTTTCTTCGAAAAATTCCGGGATGACGAATTATAACAACTCGTTATAAACATCTATAGTTTTTTGCTGCATACGGCTCAATGAAAAATGCTCTATCGCTGATTTTCTTGCATTTTTACGTATTTTATTCAATTTTGTACTTTCTAGATTATCTAGAACATATGAGATTTTATCTGCTAATTCCTGAGGATCTCCAGGTTTTATATGATAGCCTGTGATTTCGTCGGTAATGGTTTCAGCTGCTCCGCCAATATTGGTTGCTATGACAATTTTCTCCATGGACTGGGCTTCTATTGCAACGCGGCCAAAAGCTTCCGGCTCAATGGATGTGGATAATACGATATCTGAAATGCCATAAAGCATGTTCATCTCGATCTCTGGCCCAAATAGCTGTATTTTTGACTGAAGCTTGAGGTCTTTTATCATTTGTCTAATTTCCTCAGTAAAGCTGCGATGCTTTGATAAATCTCCACTGATAATGCAGAAAAATTCCTTATCCCTGATAAGATTTATAGCTTTAACCAGAGTTTCTTGTCCTTTCCATCTGGTCATCCTGGCAGGCAGTAAAATTACTCGAACGGATTTAGGTACGTGGTATTTTATTCTGAAATATGCTGCAGCTTCAGCAGATACTATATTTTGGTCGAAATATCTACAATCAGCACCACGATGGATCAC
>JAYUHP010000132.1:0-1501 GCA_043766875.1 Rickettsiaceae bacterium | reverse complement strand
ATCTGTAATACGTACACCATGGTGAGTTTCATAACGTTCTTTAATGCCGCGAAGAATAGAGATTGTATCCTCCACATTAGGCTCTTCTACATATACAGCTTGAAAACGGCGCGCAAGAGCGGCATCTTTCTCTATATATTTCCGATATTCATCTAAAGTGGTGGCTCCAATGCAATGCATCTCACCTCGTGCAAGCATTGGCTTTAAGAGGTTAGAAGCATCCATAGCGCCATCGCTTTTTCCAGCTCCAACAAGAGTGTGGATCTCATCGATGAATAGGATAATCTGTCCAGCGGATTCCTTTATCTCGGCAAGAACTGATTTTAGTCTTTCTTCAAACTCGCCGCGATATTTAGCACCTGCGATTAGAGCGCCCATATCTAGCTCTATTATCTTACAATGAGCAATGGATTCAGGCACATCGCCTGATACTATGCGGCTTGCAAGCCCTTCAATAATGGCTGTTTTACCTACGCCAGGCTCTCCTATAAGTACTGGATTGTTCTTGCTCCTGCGTGATAGCACTTGGATGGCTCTTCTGATTTCTTCATCTCGCCCAATTACTGGATCCAACTTTCCAGCTATGGCAAGTTCCGTAACATCGCGACCATATTTCTTTAATGCATCATAGCTTCCTTCGGCTGATTCAGTATCCGCGCTTCGCCCTTTGCGCAAGGTAACAATAGCTGCAACGAGCTTAGACTTGGTAACGCCTGAGTCTGATATGATAGTTCCGGTAGTTTTATCATCAAATAGGCTTTCTAAAATCCTTTCAATAGTTACAAAGCTGTCACCAGCTTTTTTGGCAAGATCAGAAGAGTTTTGTAAAATCTTTAAGCTCTCACTGCTGAAATATATTTGACCACCGCCCGAGACCTTCACTTGCGGAATCTTAGCCATTTCAGCATTTAATCTTCGGTGTAGAATATCAAGATCACCACCCGATGTGGAAATTATATTGGTTGCGATCCCGTCCTCGTCATGCATAAGAGCCTGCAAGAGATGCAGGGGCGTTATCTGCTGATGGTCATTCTGGGCCGCAAGCCCCTGCGCTGAGGTAATAATCTCACGTGCTTTATTGGTAAATTTATCTAATTGCATATTTTCCTCCTTTATCGTTGCTTATACATATAGGTATGGATGCCAGAAATTCAAGTTACCGTCATCCCGGAAATTGCGCAGCAATTATCTAAGGACCCATAACCTTAGCATTTGAGATAAGCCTAAACTGTGGTGGTTATAGGCCCCGGATATTTTTCTTTGAAAAATTCCGGGGTGACGATAGGAATAGACTAATGAATATACCTCAGATTAAGCATTATCATATTCATATAACTTCTAGTTGATCTTAATATATAAATCTGCTACATTACCGCTGAGCATATGCCTATCCTTGTCGGTGTTAATAGAGGTTTAATATCTACTAATATCTTTGTTTTATTACTTGACATTTTTAAATGGATACCATACATTGCCTGATCTCTTTTAACGAATTTTGGAT
>JAYUHP010000131.1:0-11174 GCA_043766875.1 Rickettsiaceae bacterium | reverse complement strand
GCGCTAGATTCGTATTTGTTATTTAGGGGGTAGGTGCGGAATTCAGTCTTGGTGTCATCCCCGGCGACTTGCCATGGCGAAGCCTTTTGGTGTAGCCTGGAGACCCGTGGCCCGTTGTTAGCAAAAACCACCTAATTTCTCTAAAAACAATCTCGCTCTGTGAGACTTAGGTTTTTCGAAGAAATCTTTATTTTTCTGGTCGCAAAGGATTTGTCCTTGATCCATGAATATTATGCGATCTGCAAGAGCTTTGGCAAATTTTATATGGTGAGTGACTATGATTATAGTCATTTCAGATTTTAGCGATTTTATAACTTCTACTACGTCCTGTACTACTTCTGGATCAAGAGCTGATGTTGGCTCATCAAACATCATAATCTCAGGCCCCATCATCAAGGCCCTTGCTATTGCAACTCTTTGCTTTTGGCCACCTGACAGATCATTCGGCTTTGAACGAGCTTTATTGGAAAGCCCGAATTTCTTTAGCAAAACTTCAGCCTTTTTTGTTGCCACTTCCTCGGCAATATTTAGCACTTTTAATGGACCATATATCAAATTTTCCATCACGTTCATGTGGGGGAAAAGATTGAAATGCTGAAATACCATACCTATCTTCAGCCTTAATTTGCTAGCACTTTTAGCGGTGATTTTCTTATCATTGACATAGACATGCCCAGAGCTCGGTTCCTCAAGCCTATTAATACAGCGCAGCAAGGTAGATTTACCGCTGCCAGATGGGCCTACAATTGCTACGACCTCTTTATCTGCGACTTTAAAACTGGCGTTTTTTACCGCATATTGCTTGGCGTATTTTTTGGATAATTCTTCTACAGAGATCATATTGCTAATCGCCTCTCAACTACAGATGCAAGCCAATTAAATATAAACACTAATATATAATAACAAATTGCAGCAGTAATCATTGGGGTAAAGTAATCGAATGTTTCAGAAGCCACGGTCTGCGCACGGCGCATTAGATCAGCCTCACCAAGTATTGAGATTATAGCCGATTCTTTCAGCATATTGACGAGTTCATTTATGAGCGATGGGAGAATTTTTCTTACAGCCTGAGGCAGAATTATATCACGCATTGCTAAAAATTGAGGAATGCCCAAAGCCTTTGCAGCCTCAAACTGCCCATTGTCTACTGCTTCAATACCGGCCCTTATAACCTCAGAGACATAAGCTCCAGAGTTAAGTGAGAATGCCAAAACACCTGCTACAAAGACAGTCAATTTTATGCCCAAAAGCTTCGGTGCTAAATAATATATTAACATCAACTGTATTAGGAGTGGAGTTCCACGAAATATGGAGGTATAGAAATTAGCAAAATAGACCAAGGCTTTGATACGACTGGTTTTGCAGATGGCTAATAACACCCCGATTATCATACCGAAAAACACGGAAGTAATGCTATATTTTAATGTTACAATGGACCCTTCGATAATGAATAATATTGAAGGCCACATTTGTAAAATATTTTCTAACATGGCTTAGAAGTTTTATTTGACAGCCTTTTAGAATAAGCTATAAAGCCCTCATTTACAAGGCCTTCCTTTCCGTAGGTAAGAATATTTCCTTCTAAATCACATAGCTTACCGCCAGCTGCATTAATTAGTGCATGGCCTGCCGCAGTATCCCATTCCATGGTTCTCCCAAAGCGAGGATATAGGTCTGCATCGCCTGAGGCAACGAGGCAGAATTTGATCGAACATGAAAGTATCTCATATGAGCTAATTCCATGTTTTTCCATGATCTCTTTTGTATCCTTCCCACTATCGTGGCTTATTACGGCTTTCAAATCACTAGTAATTTCAGATGGTGGATACTCACTTCCATCATGCTCTATTTTGAGAAGATCTGGCGCAGCAGTATAATATAGCATATTTGAAGATGGTTGGCTGACAAATCCGTATATGGGTTTTGCATGTGAAATTAACCCAATATTTACAGTATATAGGTCCTTCCCCTTAATATAACCTTTTGTACCATCTATGGGGTCTACGAGCCAAAACAGATCTCCTACCTGCTCCTCATCCCCTTCCTCTGAGATAACTGGCACGCCAGGTATTATATTGCTTAAGGATTCTGTAAGATATTTACTTATAGCAATATCTGCATTTGTAACAGGCGAGTGGTCGTTTTTATAGAGAATTTCTAAGCCAGATTTAAGGTGCCACAGCGCCATGCTATTGGCCTCATATAGGAAGCTTTTAATTTTCTTAATATCACTTTCTGAGAGCATATTTCCATAACCTGAAGCAAGCTTCGTTTATTATCATAATAATTACAAATGAGAATACCACATCGCTGAAAAAATGCCCACCCTGTAGAATCCTGCCAAAGCCTACTATAGAGCCAAACAGGAATGTTAAGAGGAATACCGGAGTCTGGTAAGCGATTGGAGCTATCCAAGATAAAGCTGTGAAGTAGAATCCCATAGCGGCATGACCAGAACTAAAAGAGCAGTTATGGGCACACTGAGAAGCGGGAGCCATTGCAGCAGTGAATTGTTTGGTTCCGCCGAATTCAACGATATCGCGTGGGCGGGCGCGGCCCGAATGCTCTTTTAGAGCATAATTTACAGTAAGGGCTGGGCCGAGCAGTGCAGCAAGTAAAAGGAAAACTATAGGAGATTTTGCGCATTCGCCATTACGATACCATAGGAAAAGAACCCATCCCCCTCCTAGCACAGCAAAAATTTTCACAAGCCATGGCACAGCCCTAAAAATAAGCAGCACAAATGGGGTTTTTGCATAGATAAAACCCTCGCCAGGCTGGTAAAACTCGCCGCTGACAATTATGTCGCATGTTGGAAAAATTGTTAATATCCCGGCCAATACTACTGACAAAATAAAGAAGCATAATCTCAATTTCATTAGACCTTCCTGCAATGATATTCGGTGCCCACAAACTCCATAGGATCCACCGCGTGATTTTTGTATAATATCTCGAAGTGTAGATGATCATTAGTAGAATGGCCAGTAGAACCTTGTTTTCCTAACATTTGAGAGCGGAATACTCGTTCACCTGTAGCCACGGATAGCTTGCTCAAATGGGCGTAGCGAGTTTTAAATATACCCCCATGATCTATTACGATGAAGTTACCATAGGATTGGGATGCGGCTACTTCTATTACCTTCCCATCAGCTGCTGCATAAACAGCTGCGTTTTTGCTAGATGCAAGATCTATTCCAGCATGAAATTTATGTTTCTTATGTTTGGGATGATGCCGGTTGCCAAATTTACTTGTGAGTAATGGAGTGGTTTTCGGCAAAGAGATCGGGATATAGCGGATTATATGATCTATTTTTGCCAAATGTTCCAGATGAATATGGTCTGGGTTGATGGGCTTGGATGAATGCTTAATTCTTTTCAACTCTAGACTAGAAACCACAGCATATTTTTGGCCTATAGCAGAGATTTTCTCATATATTGCTTTGGCTTTATATCCCGCTTTGCCATATATCAAATCTTTATTTTTTGCGGTTTTATTTAAAGATCTTATGAAAGCAGCATTGTGTGTTTCATTATTTACTATATCACCATAATCCTTGGCAAATAGGCATGTATTTTGGCCTGAGAAACCTGTGAGATTATATTTTGCTAGAAGCTCTCCATGACGAATATTATGCTCTTTATGGGCTACTGATATTATGTTCTTGAGGAGTCGATCTTTGGGAGTAGCACAACCAGACAGAATAAGAGTAAAGATAATGGCTGCTGATATGTGTTTCCCCATTATACCAGTTTCTGATACTCAAAAAATATTCTCCTTACCGCGTAAATCCATGCAATACACACTACCACAAAAATCACCATTAAAAATGGGGAAATGGTAGTATAAGTCGCTGTAGGTATTAGGACGAACAATAGAGATTGTACGAGCCCACTTGAAGATTTACCAATTTTGGAGCTAACAACATCCACAGCAGCTTTACCTTTTGTACGAAGTTCGCTATCCAGAGGGATATAGAGCATATTTATTGATGTATCCCAAATGGAATATTTCGTACCTTTGGCAAGAATATTTTGTATTGCACCTACAGAGACTGCTAGCGCCAAAGGCGTCATAATGATGCTATTGTCAAATAGAGTAAACATCTCTTGATCAAAGACGACAAGCGTAAAGAAAGCAAAACCAGTAATCATTATGATGATTGGAGTAATAACAGCAGCCACAAACCAGCTATGGTTACGCATGATATTATTACCTATGACTGTCATAATCATAATCGCAATCCCAGTCCATAATATATATAGGCCATTAAACTCAGCATAGGCATTCACTGTAGAATATAGCTCTTTTATCTTAGCTTTCCATACCGCTTCTACCAAATTCATACTAAGACCAAATGCCGCTGAGCATATAAGCATTAGCCATAAATATTTGGATCTTGCGATATATCTGAAGCTTTCCTTCATACCTAATTTTTCTTTTACAATATTGTCAGCCTTAGCTTTAATATACAAGGATGGATCAGTCATAACATTTGCGCATACGAACCTAACAAGAAGCGAGCATATTCCAGACGATACTACAACCGCCACTATTGCTGCTTGAATTAAAAGCACCTGACTATCAACACCCGTGAAATATCCTTTCAAAAATGATGCTTCAGAGGCTAAATTCATTACCATTAAACCTACCACTATCAGCGATGAATTGCCAAATAAGGAAAACAGGGTATAGAATCTTTTTGCTTCTTCTGTTGTCGTGATTTCATTAGCAAACTGCCAGAATAACAGTATGTAGAAAATATTTGGCCATAATTCCGATAGAACATAGAATACTATATAGCTCCAATTACCAACCAATGCGATATACCATTTGAAATGGGGATGAAGTAGCATCATCTCTTCTAATCTTGTAGGATCTGCGTGAAATAGGGCGGCATTAGGATAAATCACAAAGGCAAATATGATAAAGCACACCACAAATGTCCATTGTAGGTAATTATATATCCTCTCAAAACTATAGCTGTTAACCATTTTGGTATATATAACAACAAATATGGCTGCCACTGGCGTGACGCAATATACCTTAGCGAAGCTTGTGACTTCTGCACTTATCTCTGCAATTAGTATGCTGTCCTTTAGGATCCGTAGTATATTTTGGTTAAACAGCACAAAGAACATGAGCGCTGCCATTGGTATAAATTTCTTGAGCTCGTGCTTATACACTGGCCAAAAAATAATACGTAGCTTTGAAGATATAGAAGAAAAAAGGCTAGAGCCCGACATATGATACACCTACACAAGACAAAAAAAAAACTTAACTAATGAAGCCTTTATCTCGCCCTCTGTGCAAAACTGCCACGATCCACAGATAAGAAAATTAGGTGACAATATACTGCAAAATAACACAAGCTGTCAAGAAAAACCTTTCATATATCTTAATCAAGAAGCTTCAATTTGACATAGCGCATGATATAAAGCTAATATTATGCGCAGAACACAGGCAACCCAATGAAAGTCTTTCGGATAAAACATTCTGGCAACAAAAATATCCTGGAACAGGTAGAACTTGATATTCCCATTCCAAATGATGATGAGGTGCTGGTGCGTCACACTGCCATAGGAGTCAATCTTAGCGACTATGAATATCTTAGAGGTAACCTCATTGAAAGACCTATAATACCAGGGATAGAGGCTGTAGGCATAATAGAAAAATGCGGCAAAGGAGTTACAGAGTTCAAGGAGGGGCAGAAAGTAGGCTATGCAACCGTTTTGAGTGGTGCTTATGCTGAGTACCGCACCATAAAAACCCGATATCTTTTCCCCATCCCAGACATTATTACAGATGAAGCAGCGGCTCTAAATATGGCAAAAGGCATGACAGCTCATTTTTTAATGCGCAGAACATTTTTTCTAAGAGAGGGAATGACGATAGTAATCCACGGAGCAGCTGGTAATATTGGAAAATTAATGCTACGACTTGCAAGAGAATATAGGGTAAATGTAATCGCAACAGTTAGAGCTGATGAAAGCAAACAAATTGTAATGGATCTGGGAGCAAAAGCTGTATTTAATTATAACACAGAAGACTTCGTACAAAACACACAAGCAAATGTGGTATATGATTTTGTGGGCAATGATACGATAGCAAAATCCCTGAAGATGTTAATGCCATTTGGTCTAGCTGTAAGCGCAGCTGCCTTTGAAGGAAAACCAGCAAAAATAGATGTATCTATGCTTTCTTCGCGATCTTTATTCTTAACCGCCCCAAAATTACATCATTACAAACAAGACAGACAAGAGCTTCTGATGAGTGCAATGGAAGTTTGTGCACTCATTGCATCAACGGTATTCCCGGGTAAAGCTGATAAGCTATATAACTTCAATCAAATTCCCGATGCACTTAACGATATCGCTGCTGGCGTGCCAAATAGTAAGGTAATATTAATTTAGGGAATCGTCTCAAACTCAACAGCCCCTTCTAACCCCGTGGAGATTTTATGATCCGCAAAGCTTGCTGCAATAATGTCAGCAAGCTCCTGTGGGATTTGCTTCTCAGCTCCTCTTAGCTTCATGGATAGAGTTGCAACTGACTTATCTACTAGGCTTAGTTCTATAATGCCTTCAAGCACCATGTCATAAATATTTATGGTAAATTTTATGGTATTACTTCTTTCACGCTTTACTCTAAGTTGAGTCTCTTCTTTGCTACCTGGAATTAGCATTGGTAAAATATACCATGCCCCTTCCTGAACTATTTTCAGCTGCTCAAGATTAGAACTTATCTCACCTAATTTTTGACTTAAAGTAACTAGCTTACTGCCTTTATTTGAGGCCTCAAATGGCTCAACTATTTCCTCATCAATCCATCTTTCCACATCTGATGCTGGTACATTTCCGGTTTGATGAAATAATTTTGCCAAAGTTGCAGTATCATGCTGCGAAGCTACTAATTGCAGCAGCTCTGTATAGCCACCCGGAGTGCCTATATTTTTTATTCCTCTCAGAATTTGCTTAAGCAATGGCATATTGCTCGCTACCTCTTGCATAATGCCTGACACAAAGTTACCAACCCGGTCTAATTGCTCCTTATTTGGTGAGTCTATGATATGAAATAAAATCTTTACACCTGCTTTGACATCAGATTGCATGTGAAGATTAACTATGCCAATGGAAGAATTTACGGTTACCAACCCTCTATCGTTACTAATTACCTCCCCATGTACTATATCTGCTCCATGAGTATTCTCACTTTGTGATAATATCTGCACCATGACTTTATCACCCGGAGTTATATGTCCATATTTAAGAATGTTACGGTTTGGAGCTAGATAGACAAATACACCAACTGATGGCCCAGCAATCGGTCTAGCTTTATCGACCGATGACTCAGGGTTATTTGCGTATTTTATAACTGTTGTAGTTGTGGATTGTGTTTTAGACATACCATCTGATTTGCCAACGATACTTGCCTTCTGCTCTCCATTTTGTATTTCCGTAATACGCACTATAACTTTATCTTTTGCTTCCAAAATTAGGTCTGATGTTGTCCTCATAAAACCATGCGGTGTATCCAAAATCACATCTCCACCTGGTCTGACTTCAGAAACAATTGCTTCTACTAAATAAGTATTTTGTTTACCACCCAAAGCTGCTACACTTGCGGCGTTTGTGCTACGTAAGGAACTTAAGTTTAAGGAGCTAGATTTAGAGCTACTGATGGTACCTGTCATAATGTTTAATCAAAGTTAGTAGTAATAATGCAAAACAAGCATATTACCAGGCTTTCGTTCCTGGGTGTCATTCTTATAATAATAGCAAATATCGTGCTATATCGCCAATTTGTGATAGAGAATGTTATCTTACGCGAAATATCTGCAAATAACAAATATCTAGTTGATAGATACAAAACAGGTATTTGGAATTTGTCCCCAAAGGTGATAAAAAAGCTTCGCACCACATCTCATGAAGAATTATCAAAAGACAGAGAATTTGTATCGTTCATTAAAAATTCAGCTGATTTTTTTCAAACCGGAAGATCTATTAAAGTCCAAATTTTTGATCAAGATGGCAATGAGTTTTTCTCTTCCAATAAGTTAACTATAGACGCTAAAGAAAATGATAATAGTTCTTTATATGAGTATTTAATCACTAAACTAGATTATGCTATACTTAAGGAGTCAATTGATTATGAAGGACTTACCAAGGCTTATCAGCAAAAAACATATATAACTACATTGTTGCCTAAAACATCCATTACAACAGATAATGATGAAACAAAAATAGCAAGCCTGATAGTAGATTACATACCAATTATAGGGCCTTCATCTAAGGTAGATGCGGTAGTTGTTATGTACAATGATGCAACGGAGTTATGGCATAACATTGGGCGTTTAGAGCGTAGAGCACTTACGGCATTCGCCATCTTCTTTGCGCTGTTTTTCTTAATAATAATATACAATACAAGATATGCTCAAAACATTATCAATCAACAATCCCAGATCAATAAATTACTCAGGGAAGCCAAAGCTAAAGCTGAAAAAGAAAGCAGCTCTAAAACCATGTTTTTGGCAAATGTTAGCCATGAGCTCAGAACCCCTCTAAATTCAATAATAGGATTTTCAGAAATTATATTATCAGAACAAGGTAATAAACTTACGAAACAGCAATATGTAGATTATGTAAATGATATATACAACTCAGGCAAACATCTTCTTGCGGTTATTAATGATATACTGGATTATTCCAAGGCGACTACACATAAATTACAGGTTGATATGATGGAAGTTGACCTGAATAAAATAGCGATTTCTAGCATGAGATTCTTTGAACCCAAAGCTAAAGAATCTAAGATATTGCTTGTGAGGGACATACCCAACGAACACATCATTATAGTGGTAGACCCTAAACGCCTAAAGCAAGCATTGCTCAATCTTCTCTCCAATGCAGTCAAGTTTACGAATGCGCATGGATGTGTAACTCTCAGTATATCAAAAAATGAAGAAGAGAAGCTTGTTTATATAAAAGTTATAGACACGGGCAGAGGTATAGAAGAAAGCGATATTCCAAAAGCTCTATCATCTTTTGAGCAAGTAGATAACAAAAAAAACAGACAGTATGAAGGCACCGGACTTGGACTACCATTGACAAAAAAATTGGTAGAGCTTATGGGTGGTATTTTTGAAATAACAAGTATTATTAAAGTGGGAACTACTGTTACACTCACTTTTTCATATCAGGATAATCTTGCTTAAGTGAGGAAATTACACTATGTCATATTACTTAATTGCTGCATATGTTATTAGTATTACTATACTGGTAACGTATGCAGCCTACACAATACATGGTTATTATGAATATAAAGACAAGTAATAGATTGGTTCTGACATTGATACTGCTTGTATTTGTAAGTTTGGGAACTTGTATTACTCTATATTTTTTATCAGATAATATTGTATTTTTTATTATACCTTCTGAAATATCAGAAAAGCATTTAGGTAAAAAAATACGCATCGGTGGTCTTGTCCAACCTGGTTCCGTCCAAAAACAAAGCGATTGGATCACAACATTCATAATATCTGATGGAAAAAAATCCATGAGAGTAAAATATAAAGGCAATCTACCAACCCTATTTCGTGAATCCCAAGGAATCGTTGCAGAAGGTATATTAGAAGGCCTATCAGAAATATTCAATGCTAGAATTCTCCTTACAAAGCATGATGAAACCTATAAACCTCCTCAAATAGAGCAATAAATGAGAATATACCTTTTATTTTTCATGATTATCATTTCATCATGCAGCAACTTCCATCCCATGCATGCACAAACTGGAGTGGTCAAGAGCAAATTATCAACTGTAGAAGTTGAAGCATTAGACACTGTTCAAGGCTCTGAATTATACCACAACCTAATGCGCCTTATAGGTCATAACCACGACACGACATATCTGCTAAAAATTACTTTAAGCCAGGAAGTAACTTCGCCTTTAGCGATTACTCACGAAGCCAGCGTTGTTGAGCAAAACGTAGCACAGTTATATTTCTATTCTCTCATGAACAAAGAAACTGGTAAAATAGTAGACGAAGGGAAGATTAGATTGGCAAGTGCTTATAATGCATTATCCACTCCTTATGCATCATATACAAAAGAACAATCTACCAAAAAAAATCTTTCACAAGCGGCAGCAGAAGAGCTATATATGAGACTTATGCTTTATTTTGGGAAGCAACGTTAGCATCAAAGGGCCTGCTAAACTCCTCACCATTTCTCACTGATTTCTCTTTTCCCCAAATACTCATCTATTCTTCTAATGGTTCCTGGAGATACGTGTTTCGGGAGATCTGACATAGAAATCCACTCTGCTTTCAAAATCTCCGGTGAAGTAGCTTGCTCATCACGTTCAATATCCTCCACAACATACAACACGACATAATCATGCCTTTTATATGTATCATTATAATAAACACCAAAAAGCCTTGGGGGCTTGGTACATTTAATTCCAACCTCTTCAAACAACTCTCTTTTCATAGCCTCCAGCGGTGTTTCACCTTTATCCACAGCCCCTCCAATAGTATACCAACCTCTAACATACGTATGCCAAACCAGCAATATCTTATCTCCGGATATAACAAGCGCCCTTGCACCCATGGTTTTTTGACCGAGTAAAGCCAATATAGTATTTTTTATCTTCCATAATAAATGCCTCATAAGATACCTTCTAATTTTCTAGGGCATACTATAGCAGAGTTTTGCATCTCACTAAGGGATAAAATGAAAAAAATAAAAAATATTTTTATTTAACCTTTTATAATAGATGATCTATGCTCCTTAAGTAACCATAGATTGGAGATATTATGAGCAGTAATGACGGCAGTAAAACATATATTTTAGGCACTGGTAAAGGAGGAGCAGAAAGGTTAGAGCTACAAAATAAATATATTAGCGAAAATGCTTACAAGCAGCTTGCTAAGGCTGGCCTTAGGGAGGGACAGATAGTGTGGGATATTGGATGCGGAAATGGCATAGTGACAGAATATCTTGCTAAAGCGGTAGGAAATTCGGGTCATGTCTATGCCCTTGATATTAGCAAGGAGCAATTAGCGTTGGCCGAGGAGCGAATTAAGTCTGCAGGACTAAAGAATGTAACATTTGTACATGGTGATATTTCTTCAGAAGAGATCTCCCCAAAAAGCCAGGCTGATATAGTCTATGTTAGA
>JAYUHP010000130.1:0-4240 GCA_043766875.1 Rickettsiaceae bacterium | reverse complement strand
TAGAATAGGAAGCAATAGTAGAGTGGATTCCAATGTGACCATAAGCTACGCTATCATCGGCAATAATGTAGTGATCCTACCAGGCGCTAGAATCGGCCAAGATGGATTTGGATTTGCTACTGAAAAAGGTAAACATAAAAAAATATTCCATATAGGAACAGTAGTTATTGAAGATGATGTAGAAATTGGCGCAAATACTACAATTGACCGTGGAGCATTGAAGGATACCATTATAAAAACTGGTGCTAGGTTGGACAATCTGGTGCAGATAGGGCATAATGTGGAAATTGGAGTAGGAACTATACTTGTATCTCAGGTAGGCATTGCTGGCAGTACCACTATCGGAAATTATTGCGCATTTGGTGGGCAAGCTGGGGTAGCCGGGCATATTAGCATAGTAGACAAAACTCAGGTAGCAGGACAAGCAGGTGTACAGCATTCGATAGGCCAAGCTGGGGTATATTTCGGCACCCCCGCCCTTCCAATTAGGGAATGGCAAAAACAGAATATTGCAATAAAAAAACTTATGGTAAAAAATGACTAATGTAATAAATATAACTGAAATACTGTCAATGATCCCGCATCGATATCCACTTTTACTTGTGGATCGTATTTTGGAATATGAGGCTGGAAAATCTATTGTTGGTATTAAAAATATTACCTTCAATGAGCCACAGTTCATGGGCCATTTCCCAGGGCGCCCTGTTATGCCAGGAGTACTAATAATCGAAGCTATGGCGCAAGTATCAGCGGTACTTGTTGCAAAGACAATAAACGCAAAACCTGGGGAAAAGTTGGTCTATTTCATGGGGATAGATAATGCAAAATTCAGACAGATAGTTGAGCCTGGTGACACTCTCCATATATATGCCAAAATTGAGCAGCAAAGAGGCGATGCATGGAAATTTTCTGCGATTGCTAAAGTGGGTGACAAAGTGGTGGCTGAAAGCTCATTTTCGGCTATGGTTAAGGATAAATCATGAACATTCACCAATCTAGCATAATTGATAAAGGCGCAAAATTAGGCAAGAATGTCAGAATCGGCCCATTTTGTACCATCGGACCAAATGTTACTTTGGGCGATAATGTAGAGCTAAAATCTCACATAGTAATTACCGGCCATACGAGCATTGGTGAAAATACTGTCATATATCCTTTCTCATCTATTGGCTTTAACTCTCAAGATGACAGAACCCCTACAGGCGAAGTGACTAGAGTTGTCATTGGGAAAAATAATATCATACGCGAATATACAACCATCCAGCCAGGCACCACTACAGCTAAAAGGGAAAATCTAGTTACTACAGTTGGCGATAACAACCTGTTCATGCTCGGCACTCATATAGCCCATGACTGCGTTGTAGGAAGCAATACCATCTTTGCTAATAATGCAACTTTGGCAGGCCATGTCGTTGTTGGAGATTTCGCCCAAATAGGTGGACTTGCTGCGGTGCATCAATATGTCAGAATTGGCCCATATGCAATCATAGGAGGTGTTTCTGCAGTGGTAAGGGATGTTATACCGTTCGGCATGGCTGTGGGTGACAGAGCTGCTTTGGAAGGGTTTAATATAGTGGGAATGAAACGCCAAGGCTTCGGCCTTGAGGATGTAAATGCTGTAAAGCATGTGATAGATACATTGTTCAAAGATGATGGCAGCACCCTAACGGATAGGGTTGAGCAATTAAGCAAAGAATTCACTGGCAATAAAGTAGCTGAAATGATTTTAGATTTTATGAAGGCAGGAGGAGCCAGGGCCTTTTGTGAGCCAAGGAAATAAGTTTTGGGTGTCATTCCGGCGAAAGCCGGAATCCAGGACTGCAACATTTCATGTTGCAGAAGTTTATAAGCTGGATCCCAGCTTTCGCCGGGATGACACCATAGTGACGCATACACAATAATGCATTCGTAGCTCAGCTGGATTAGAGCATTGCCCTCCGAAGGCAAAGGTCGTTGGTTCGAACCCAATCGAATGCACCAAACACTACTGGTCCATACCGTAATATAGGCTGATTATTTGATTGATTTTTTAAGATCAATCTATATTGTGTGATTGCCCAGATCAAAAATTCTACAGATACCATAAAAGCTGGGATTAAACACCAATATTGAAAATAACTAAACTAGCGTTTGGAGGGAATAATGTCAGCAGAAGGCACATCAATACGATGTATAGAGAAAAAAGGTCTAAATCATCAACTCCACACCGCTTTAATAGCAACAGAACATCTATCGATATTTGCGCACACACAAAAAAACTCTAAAACCACCGGTCCAATATTTGATCTGTTCAAAAAAAAATATCTACCTACTGAAGAAAAAAAAATAAATGAATTTACCACATATGGAAAACAAGGAGATGCGGTACCTCTATCTATTCGTAATTTTGATTTTAGAACAGAACAACAGCTCAATAGATGTTTTGTAGCTCATACAATAAAGGATAAACAAGTAATAGGGCTGATAAATATAACACCGATTAATTCAGATTTGAATGTTGGTGAAATCAGCGTAACCTTAGAAACATCTGACCAGAGATTAGCTGATGAATTTTTAGCTGGTGTAAAATTTTTTTTAAACAGTAAGAGCGAGGTGGGAATAAGATGGTATAGTTTAGTGCTATGCTCTTCTAGAGAGCCTATGGCAATAGAAGCAATGCGACATAATGGATTTCTAAAATTATCGCATGAAGACTTTATGAGCATAAATAAGCCAATTCTACATCGTTATCGACCAGCAGAAGCTGGCTATCAAGAGGCTTACCCAAAGATGAAATTTGAATTTAGAGATTCTATGGTTAGATCATTTACGATAGATGTAATGAATATTGAATGGCATGATGTAAGTTTAATGTACTTACATGCACAAGAAGATGAAATGGGTTGTGCTGGAAACAATATAGATGATATAGATTGAATTTTATATTATCCCAAATTAATCCTACGTTGTTGCTCGTCGGCTCACCTAGTATCAATTATTTAATTTGGGATTTGATCTTTGCGCAAAATATGCAAACACTACTTCCCTGTTATAATCCTCATAAGCAGCCTATCTTTAACAACGAAGTGATGGTACAAAGCCATTAGGGTATGGACAGTTATAAATGCTACAAAGACCCAAGCGCCAAGCGTATGAATTTTCCAAGCTATATATGAAACTGTATCATTTTCAGCTGCCGCTTTTATAGTAAATAGACCATATACTGATATGTCTTTACCGCTAAATCTTGACATAACAACACCAGCTATTGGCATGCCCAGCATAAACACATACATCATCCTCACTCCCCAATTATAGGCAAAAGCTTGCCATCCTGGAACTGTCGCAGGAAGAGTTGGCGCAATATTCATCCAGCGCCAAATCAGCCTAAAAATCACAAGCCCAAGAACCACAACTCCTGTAGCTTTATGCATGCCATATAGCTCAAATTTCTCTAGAGATTTAGGAAGGTCGGTCATATAGAAACCCACAATTAATAAGCATATAACCATGATACCCACAATCGTGTGAAAGGCGCGTGAAAGCAAACCATAACTGTTTTTTGTATTTTTTAGCATTGTAACCTCTGAGATAAATAATATTTGTTAAGCCTACTAAATATCTATTAACTTTACAATATATAATAGACAAACAGGTAAGCAGCCATTATATCTGTGTTAAAATGGTAAGATAATGTTCTATGATCTAAACTCCGCTGACTCTCCTAAGGGCCTATTCAAAGCCTGCATTGTACCACGCCCAATAGCATGGATCAGTACTATTAGCACAGATGGCATCACCAACCTCGCACCATTTAGCTACTTCCAAGCAGTTTGCGACTCACCTCCTATGATAATGTTCGTAGCTTCTCCTAAGCAGGCAGATGGGAAGATTAAAGATACTGTACGAAATATCGAATCCACCAAGGAATTTGTCATCAATTTGGTTCCAGAATCAGCGAAGGAGGAGATGATGCAATCATCCGAGAGTTTAGATTTTAATGATAGTGAAATTGATAAGTTTCATATACCGATTAAAAAATCTAGGCTTGTTGCACCTCCAACCATCGCGATCTCTCCAATCAATCTCGAATGCAAGTATGTAAGGACTATAGACATCGAAAAAAATAAAATGATTATAGGACAAATTATTGGGATTTCGCTGGAGGACGGTCTAATGGATGATGGCAAAATAAAGATCTCTAACCTAAAGTTGCTATCCAGGCTCGGATATGATGAATATAACGTTGTAGAGCAGGTTT
>JAYUHP010000129.1:0-4249 GCA_043766875.1 Rickettsiaceae bacterium | reverse complement strand
CAGAAGAAGGGATATAGCAAGGATGATATGGCTATGCTTTATATTATAAGGCAGGTTGCTGAAGGTTTTCGTAATAAGGAATTTACATTGGAAGATGAGCTGCCTGACCTTGTAGAGAAAGCTTCCACGCAGTATAGTAAATTATTTGAGAGAACCTATAGTTATGCAGATTGCCAAGACTGGCTTGAAGCAAATTGTGGACATAGATTTAGCTTTAAAGAGTTTATAGATACAGAGTTGACTGCGCCTAAAACTGTAGGAAATAAACTCCAACAAATTGACTATGAAATAAGTATCTTAAGGGATAAAAATATCCTAACGACGATCTTGGACGGTAAGAAGTCATACAAAAAAATCCTCACTGTATATGGCGGGTCACATTATTACGTGGAGCATAATGTGCTTGATAAATATTTCGGCGAGCCAAAGTTTAGTAAATAGACGGTTTACACAACTTCCCCGGTTAAGCTACTCGTGGAAGTCCCTGTAATCTTCACATTCACTATATTACCCAGCAGATTTTCTGGTGGATTTTGTAAATATACAGACTGCATATAAGGTGTTTTGCCTATGATCTGCCCCTCATGTTTACCCTCTCTGTCGAACAGCACAGGCATTATTTTGCCAATAGAGGTTTGGTTATATTCCAGCTGCTGATTCATGATTTCTGTATGTAGAATTTTCAAGCGTTCATTCTTCACATTCTCCGGCACTTGAGACTTTGTAGCAGCCGGAGTGCCTGGCCTTGGGCTATAGGTATATGAATAGCATTGTGCGAATTTCACGCGCTTTATAAGATCCAAAGTTTCAGCAAAATCTTCATCTGTTTCGCCGGGGAATCCAACGATAAAATCGGAAGAAAAACCGATGCCAGGCCTAGCTAGTCTTAAGCGGTCAATTATCTCGAAATATTCCTCACGTGTGTGACGCCTGTTCATGGCTTTGAGTACTGCGTTGGAGCCTGACTGGACTGGCAAATGCAGGAACGGCATGAGCTTTTCTTCAGCTCCATGAACGGCTATCAGAGCATCGTTCATATCGCGTGGGTGAGAGGTTGTGTATCGGATTCGCTCTAGCCCTTTAATTTTGGCGATATTGTTGATCAGCTGAGATAGGTCCAGCTCAGCTCCTTCAGGGCTTTTACCATGATAGGCATTCACATTTTGTCCCAAAAGAGTCACCTCCTTTGATCCTTGAGCTACCGCTCGTGAGACTTCCCTATATATGGCCTCAAGCGGTCTGGAGAACTCAGCTCCCCTGGTATAAGGTACAACGCAGAATGTGCAGAATTTATCGCAGCCTTCTTGGATCGAAACAAATGCGCTTAAGCCCTGCGGGGAGGTTTCCTCGGGAAGCTTATCGAATTTTTCTTCCTCGATAAAATCAAGCTCTATCAAATGCTTCTGGCCTTCCTCCAGCTTTGCTACCATGGAAGGTAAGCTATGGTATGATTGCGGACCAACCACTATATCCACAAATGGTGCCCTGGAGAATATCTCATCCCCTTCTGCTTGCCCTACGCAGCCGGCTACGACTATCGTTAAATTGCCATTTTCCTTCTTGCGTTTATCCTTTAGCTGTTTGACGCGCCCCAGCTCGGAATAGACCTTCTCAGCCGCTTTCTCGCGTATATGGCATGTATTCAAAACTACCATATCAGCCTGATCCATCTCTTCTGTTGTCTGATATCCGTGAGGTGCCATAAGATCCTGCATCTTGATCGAGTCATAGACATTCATCTGGCAGCCGTAGGTCTTAATGAATATTTTCTTAGTAGCTTGTGACATGATTTTCCTCGCCTTCAACGGAGCGGGATTATAGCATAAGTTGAGGAATATTTGCATTATTTTCTTGATTCCACTTATTCCTTACTTTATACTAATATGTAAGGAATAAGTATAAAAAGGGCTATATGCAAAGAAAATACGCAACTATTACTAGTAAGGGGCAAGTTACTATACCTGCTTACATTAGGAAGAAATTACGACTATTATCAGGAAATAAGCTAGAATTTATCGTAAGAGGGGATTCTTTCGAGGTGCTACCTATAAACAAATCAGTAAGTAGTCTTCGAGGGATATTACCAAAGCCTGAAAAATCTCTTACCATAGAGGAAATGGATGAAGCAATTAGAGGTGCATATGATCGGGCTTGATACTAATGTGCTGGTCCGTTACTTGGTGGAAGATGATGAAGGGCAGCACAAGAAAGCTGTTACTTTAATTGATAGCTATGCTGGTAAAAAATCCTCTATCTTCATTAACAATATAGTTATCTGTGAATTGATTTGGGTTTTAGAACGTGCTTATCATTACCAAAAAACTCAGTTGATACCGCTATTAAAAGATATACTTGCTACAGTTGAATTTAGTTTTGAAGACCACAAGATTTTATGGATGTCCATGTTGGAATATGAAACTGTGGGAGCTGATTTTTCTGATATTTTAATAAGTAACTTAAATATTACAAAATCCTGTACTAATAGTTTTACTTTTGATAAAAAAGCATCGAATTTGCAGTCTTTTACCATTATAGAATAGGTACACACGCCCGAGCAAATATCTCGAGCGTGGTCGTATTAAAGTAATGAGGTGCCAAATACTATTGAGCAGTAGCGTCTGCTGTAGCAGTTTCTCCGACAAGGTCAAGCTTCTCATTTTCGCTGTTAGCATAAGATTGTGCTAGTTGCTGCACATCATACTGAGAATATGGTGGGCATTCCTGATAGCTCGCTCTGTAGCTCAATTCATTGGTTATTAGGTCTGTCTTGGCCATTGCCTCAAAATCCTGCCAAGTGTATGGTCCCCTTCTTGATGTAGTTTCTGCACTCATAATTTGTCTCCTTAATCTTGGTTAGGTGAATTAAGCATCGCTTTAAATCACAGCTTTAGTCTAATCTTCTGAAATATCTTCGTCAATAAAAATTAATAGTGCCGCAATAATCTCCTATAGCTGTCAATCATAGATTCATTTGACATAGATATGGGTTTTGGGATATTTATATATACTCATCATGATTGAATCCGCTGTTTTTCTGCTTCGTCTTTTTTGATCTCAAGAAAAATTTTTGCTTTGTAAAAAAGCACATAGGGAGGCTATGCTGGCTTCTTTAAAAACCAAAAGATTTTCCTTGCTCCCTCAAAAATACTTGCATAAAATTCAGCATTTCCAATTATGATGAGTATATATTAAATTGCAACTGAAATGATAGGAGGGTAGATATGGCCACTTTAGTTGGAACTCAGGAGAGTTTTAAAAAAGCAGTTCAGGAATTGGTTGAGCTAGAATATGATGCTGTAGAAGCGTACGAAGCAGCAATCAATCGAACAGAGAATGAAAAATATAAAAAGCATTTCCAAGAATTTAAATCCGATCATGAAAAACACATAAAAGCCCTGAATGAAGCACTTGAAAAGCATGATCGCGACAAATCCAAGCGCGGCGAACAGATCGGTCGGCCCACCTAAAAGGACGGCCAGCGCATTTCCCAAGGCCGCGCCGATATAAAACAACGGCGTGACCTCCCCACCCTTAAACCCAGCGCCGAGCGTGATGACGGTGAAAACTAGCTTCCAAGCCCATGCACTGGCCGGGACGGGCGAGCCGGTGAAAAAACTCGGCAGAGTCAGCGAGCCGGGGTGCTCCGCCAGCACGCCGAGACCCAAATAGTGGGAATTTCCACACAGAAAAAACAACCCAATCACGCACACTCCACCGACGACGGGGCGGAATTCTGGACGAGGCACATAGATTTTAAAAGTATGGCTCATGCGGTGGGAAAGTGCCGAAAACAGCAGGGCCACCCCTCCGAATACCGCAGATACCAAGATGATTTTCCCTACTAACCATGGATTCCCCAAGGCCCCAGCGGCCAGCGGCTGGACGTGGTATTGCGTGTGCTCAGCCCCCCAAGCCCGGCAAACCCAGTCGGCAAGAAACGAGGCAAAAATACAGGGAACCAGCGCGGCGGATTTCACCCGGCCCACCCTCACCACTTCCAGCGCGAAAACCGCCCCAGCCACCGGCGTGCCAAAAATCGAGCCGAACCCCGCAGCCACCCCAGCCATCAGTAAAATCCGCGCCGCCGCTGCATCGAGATGGAACAGCCGCGCAAAACTGGCCGCGATGCTGCCGCCCATCTGCACCGCCGTCCCCTCGCGCCCGGCCGAGCCGCCGAACGCGTGCGTAATCAGTGTGCCGATCAGCACCAGCGGCGCCATGCGCTTGGGCACGCCGCCGCCGGGGCGGT
>JAYUHP010000128.1:0-11270 GCA_043766875.1 Rickettsiaceae bacterium | reverse complement strand
ACCCATTTAATCTTCCTCCAAATTGTCGTTATATGATCTCTCATTTCTAACACAATCTGGAACCGATTTAATGAACTTCTACAATCCCGGAATTTTTCTAAAGAAAAATATCCGGGACCCATAACCACGACAGCTAAGGATTACCTCAAATGCTAAGGTTATAAATCCCGGATAATTGCTACGCAATTTCCGGGATGACATCAAATGTTTTCGGTCCCAGCATTATAGCATATATTATCCCTATGTTCATGCGATTTAGACTAATTTGAACAAAAATTCCTCTTCAGTTTAATTTTCATTATCACTATACTTGATCAAGAGTTAAATAATTAAGCTGCATGAAAATTATAGGTTCATCCAATAGTAAGAATCTTGCCCTTGAGCTTTGTGGCGCTTTGAAGCTATCGCCTACAAAAATTGACATCCAAAAATTTCCAAGTGGCGAATATCTAACCAGATTATATGAGCCTATTTCTTCCAAAGAGAAGCTTGTTATAGTTGGATCTATGCCATCCCCCTCCAATGACAGCCTGATGGAAATAATGAGCATAATAAATGCCGCTTGCAATGCGGGAGCTGAAAATATTACTCTGGTCATACCATATCTAGGCTATTCCAGGCAAGATATCATGCAAGCACCATACTCATCCGTCGGAATAACAATGCTGGCAAAAATGTTCGACCCCCCTGCTATCCGCCACCTCATAACCGTCGACATACATTCGGAAGAATCTCTCAAGCTTTTTTCTATGCCAGTAACTCATATAAGCATCTCGGATATTCTGGGTTATTATAAACATTTACTACCTGATGCCACAATAATTGCTCCTGATAAGGGCAGTGCAAAGCGGCTTTCGACCTTTAGCGGAGAAATTGTTACAATGAATAAAAGGCGCAATGGCGATTCCATAGAGATGGAGCTAGGCGGAGATGTAGCAGGCAAAGACTGTCTGATAATCGACGATATATTTGATTCAGGGAAAACTATGCTAGCAGCAGTAGAGTGCTTGGAGAAATATGGAGCCGGGAAGATTTGGGGATATTGTACTCATTTTTTGGGAGGCGGCAAGCCGCTGATTCCATTATACACAACTAACAGCATCTCATTAACCCCTTTGAAGAAAAATATTTTAAATATTTTTTCACTTAAGCCCTTAATATGTCGATATCTGTAGTGTATACTAAATGCAATTCAATATAAGGAACATTATGAACATATATATAACGCACGCATATAGAACCCCCGTTGGAAATCTCATGGGAAGCCTTTCCAGCCTTTCCGCCACAGAGCTCGGCACCATTATTGTAAAACACCTATTAGAGCAGAGCAAGCTTGATCCACTATTGATATCGGAAGTGATAATGGGGCAAGTGCTAACTGGAGGCATGGGTCAAAATCCTGCAAGGCAAACTAGCATCAATTCAGGCATACCATTTACAGTGCCAGCATTTACAATCAACAAAGTATGCGGCTCTGGACTTAAATCAATAGCCTTGGCTTATGAATCAATCCTCGCAGGCAATAGCGAAATAGTCATAGCAGGCGGCCAGGAAAGCATGTCCAAAGCGCTGCACGCGTCCTACATAAGGGCTGGGGTTAAAGCTGGGGACTCAAAGCTAATAGACACCATGATGTATGATGGACTCACTGATGCTTTCTCAAATAAGCCTATGGGAATAACGGCTGAAAATATAGCAAGTAGATATAATGTTTCACGTGAAACAATTGATGAGTTTGCTTTTCTATCGCAGCAAAAGGCAGCCAAAGCTGTTTCGTCTGGACGTTTCAAAGAGGAAATAGTGCCTGTGAAGATTATCAGCAAAAAAGAAGAGCTGCTTGTATCCGATGATGAATTCATTAAACCACAAACCACATTGGAAGGGCTTGCTAAATTACGTCCTGCTTTTCTGGAAAATGGGGTAGTGACGGCCGGGAATTCCTCTGGCATCAATGATGGGGCTGCCGCTGTTATAGTAGCATCTGAGAAGGCGGTCAAGGAACATGGCCTAAGACCAATAGCTCGTATTGTCTGCTATTCCAGAGTTGGTGTTGAGCCAGAAATTATGGGTATTGGACCTTTGCTTTCTACAAGAATGGCTTGTACAAAAGCCGGCTGGAAATTAGATGATGTTGATCTCTTCGAGATTAATGAGGCATTCGCTGCCCAGGCTGCTTATGTGCTGCGCGAATTGGCAATTGATCCAGCGAAGGTGAATGTGAATGGAGGAGCAACCGCTATTGGCCACCCTATCGGTGCTAGCGGCACTCGTATCGCCGTCACCTTGCTACATGAGATGCTCAAAACCCAAGCTAAAAAGGCCATAGCCAGCCTATGTATAGGTGGAGGAATGGGTATCAGTATGGGTTTTGAAATCAGCTAATCGCGTGTGTAACGCCAATGTTTCAATTCGGCATTGTAAAATAGTCACAGAAAAAAGCTACAAATATGGCCGCCCAGAATGCTAGCCTGGTATATTTGAAATTAGCATATTTTGCAAATAATGACGATATCACAAGCACCACCAAAGCCGGATAGATATAGGTTAAGGCGCTGCCTAATATCCCAGCAATTGTAGTGAAGCCAGTTAGTGATAGCAGGAAACTCACTCCTATTGTAATAAGGCTAGATACTCGCCATGAAATACGTCCACCGCTAACATCACCGGACAGGAATTCTGCGAATAACCTACTCAATGTTGCAGCTGTGGTAAGACATGCCAAAAACATCGTGATTGCAAAAATTAGGGCCGCATATTTTCCCAAAGAAATATTTGCAATAGTGGCTAGATATTGCTCCGGGCCTAAATTGCTAAGGTCCTTTGAATAATGTGCACCAAGCGTGGTAAGGCATAGATATATGCCAGCTATCAGCGTCGCTCCAACCATGCCAGACGCAAGGCTGATTTTGAGCACGTCATTCTTGTTTATCACTACTCTGTTCAAATACTCAACTATCGTAACAGAGAAGAAAAATGCCGCAGCCAAATCCATCGTCTGGTACCCTTCAAATATCCCTTGAAGGAATGGCTCTGCATTATATGATCCATGAGGAATTTCTGGGGCAACGATAAAGCCTGCAATAATCACGGCTATTATCGTGGTGATTTTAATAGGGCCTAATAATTTCCCTATGATTGGTACGATGCTATTCTTCTCCCATATTATGAGTAACATTAGAGATGAGAAAAATATGCTAAAGCCCACTAATGACAGACTTGGATAAAGGGTACTAATACCACCATATGCAACGATTATGCAGCGCGGTACAACCCCAAATGGACCCAACAATAATAGCATTATAGCGGTCAGAACAAATGGCTCCCATTTTCCAAGCAGGCCAAAATATTTCTTCCTATCTCCGTTATATAGCATAACGCTAAACAGCCCTAGAAAAGGCATCGCAACACCTGTTATGATAAACCCAATGCTGGATAAAAGATACTGATCCCCATTGACTACACCAAGGCGCAGAGGAAATACAAGATTCCCAGATCCGAAAAACATTGCAAACATCGCAATGCCAGTTGTGAAAATGATTTTAAATTTAGACATAGTAAACCCGCTGATATATTAGTTTAAAATTCGCTTTATACCAAGTCCCAAATTACATTGAGCAAAAGCAATTTAAGGACGAGTCTGCGTAAGCGTATTCTTCATACGTGCGTAAAGGCGAGATCCGCAAAATTGCTTTTGCTCGGTTAATTTCGGATCTTGGCATTAGTAATGTATAGAAGGGAAATATATAGGGGTTACGCACCCACAATAACCATGGAGGTGACGCTAAAGAGGGTAATATGTAGATCGATATGTTTTGTCATAATGACGAGATTATAACATTTTATGGAGATTCGTCAATGGTTAATACAATGCCTCAGCTAGAAGAGATAATCTCTAGATGAGGCATGATAAAGTTCTAAGTATTTATATTCTCGTCACTTTGAAAAGCCAGAATATCACCAGGCTGACACTGTAAGTTTTCACAAATGCTTGTCAGAGTTGAAAAGCGTATAGCCTTAGCTTTTCCAGTTTTTAAAATTGATAGGTTTTGTACTGTAATACCTATCAATTCAGCTAAATCTTGCAGCTTCATTTTTCTTTTGGCTAGCATCACATCAAGATTTACAATAATTTGCATACCACCCCCTTATATTGTAAATTGTTGTTCATCCTTGAGTTTGCTTGCTTCAAGCATTACCCAAGAAATAACAATCAGCAGAGATCCGCAAAATATAGCTTCCATGTTAGGCGTTCCAAAGTTGAATATAAGGTAGCGATGCCCTGGAGGGTTATGTACTGTTACAGCCAGACCCATTCCGCAGTCACTGATTGGCTTTACAAAAATAGCATTTAAGAAAAACAACCAGCCTAAATATCTATAATAGGCAGCATTAACAGTACTGAAAATTTCACCTTTGTGATAATTTTTAAAAATCGACTTTAGAGTAAAGAGGCTTAGAAATAGAGGTAACAAGCCTAAAGCTTCAGCACTAAAACCAAGAGCTTTTGAAAGAAGAGTCCAGTTCATGGTACTTAAGCTGACATAACCTTCCGGCGTATGAATTGAATTTCCCATCACCCCTTGACTCAAAAGATATTTTATTAAGCTATTATCAATAAAGATCCACTTAGTAAGAATACTGAGGGGCAGCCATAGCAACAGAATATTAAAAACGACTAAAAGGCGAGAACTGATTTTTTGAATTTTATGCATAGATACCTCACTAAATAATGATCAAGTTGATCCTATATTAGTGAATCTATATCGAATGTCAATAATTATTTATCGTTTATCATTCAAAAACTTTGCCATTTCCATTGCGGCGTAGGTGAAAATAGCGGTAGCGCCGGATCTTTTGATCGCGGTAAGGGCTTCAAGCATCGCTTGGGTGCCGTTTAGTAATACGCCATTTTGAGAGCAGAATTTGATCATAGCATATTCACCGCTGACCTGATATGCGAATACTGGCACATCTACCACATCGGCTATATTACGGATAATATCAAGATAAAACATAGCAGGCTTTACCATCACGATATCAGCACCTTCTGCGATATCGAGCTCTACTTCTCGCAAAGCCTGGCCACGCCCTACTCTATAGTCCGCTTGATATGTAGATTTGGTCAGTTCCTTTCCGCCTATTTTAGAGTCTACCGCATCTCTGAATGGGCCATATAAATTGGTCACATATTTCATAGCATATGAAATAAGCACTACATTTTGGAAACCAACTGCATCTAAAGCGGCGCGTATTGCCCCTATTCTTCCGTCCATCATATCAGAAGGAGCAATCATATCAGCACCAGCTTCTGCGAGGGTTAGAGATTGCTTTATAAGAGCCTCGATTGTTAAGTCGTTATCAACATCCCCATCCTTCACTATCCCATCATGACGATGCGTAGTATATGGATCAAGCGCAACATCACAGATTATACCTATATCAATTTTAGCCGCCTTTATAGCCCTAACTGCTCTACAAATCAGATTATCATCGTTATATGCCTCTGTACCAAACTCGTCTTTTAAGCTGCTATCTATTACAGGAAACAACGCTATGGCTTTAATCCCGAGCGATGCAGCTTCATGAGCTTTTTCGATCAATAGATCTATAGTAAGGCGGTCTTGCCCTGGCATTGTGGCAATTGGCTCCTTCTTACCGTTCCCTTCTATTACAAAAAACGGCTGTATTAAATCTTTGGCCATGACAATGTGCTCAGCAACTAAATCCCTCATCCAAGCTGATTTTCTAAGTCTTCTAAGTCTTACTTCTGGATACATGATTTTACCTTTGGTGAATTTCAAAAATCATAAATATTATTTCAGGCAAAGGCAAGTTAGATATTTCCGCTATCGGTTCAGTATCAAAACCATTTTCTTCTTTTGAAGTACTTATAAGGCACCAAAGCTGAAAGAGCCATAAGCCCTATCGCGTATGGATATCCAAGGGCCCAACTCAATTCTGGTATTACGTGGAAATTCATACCATACATGCTAGCAATCAATGTAGGCGGCAGGAAAATAATTGATCCAATAGAAAATATCTTGATGATATCGTTCTGCTCAATGTTAATCATTCCAAGCGTCGCATCCAGTAAGAAGCTCGTTTCACCTGATAGAAAATGTGCATAATCACTTAAGGAGGTTACGTCTTTAAGTAATGTCTTGAGCCGAACCAACATAGCATCCTCGAATTTAGTTACATCAGACTGAGTAGAGTAGGTAATGACTCTATCTAACGTGACTAGACTTTCACGTGATTGGGATATCAACCTTCCATTTGAGCCTATTTTAGATAACACTTCTTTATAGTTTACATCTTTAGTCTCAAAATCTTTTGAAATATCATGGTGAAAGGTAATTTGAGCGGTACTGTCTATGTTATTCCTTGCAGTTTCAAGAATGTCAGCAATACGGTCGGTTATTGCATCCATTAATCCTGTAAATAATCCATGAGCTGTAGGCCTAATTTTAAAAGGAGTTTTTGTTATATGAGATGAAAAAGTTTTAAATGTATGTAAATGAGTATAACGTACAGTAATCAGATAATTCTTATATAATATAAAGGTTACTGCATGACTTTCCGGAACAGTAGTTTCGGATTTTGCTACAATTATTCCCGTCATAAATAATGCGCCATCTTCAGTATAAAGTCTGCTAGAAATCTCTATCTCTTGCATTTCTTCTCTTGTTGGAACATCTATTTCAAGATAGGTTTCTACACATTTTTCTTCTTCGGGGGTGATATTGAAAAGATCAATCCATATAGGATCATTATCTATTTTCTGAGTACAATCATGTGTAGATAATATTATCGAGTTACCAACAATGTTATATAAGTTAATCATAATCTATTACATCTCATAAGCTTTAACTTCATTATATGATTTTTATTAAAACAATATATTATTAGCCTCTCTTAACTAGATTTGAATTTTTATTACTGTGTATAAAAGACATATTTAAGCTACATCAAAATCAAAATCCGTATCAGGAAATGGCTCATCCATAAATCTATAATGCCACCATTCTTTCCTGTAATCATCGAAGCCATTCGCTATCATGAGATTTCTTAAATATTGCCTGCTATCAAAATATTTTTTAGGTACAGATTCATTTTGATGCCAGGATGCCTCATCGAATAGATCAAAAGAACTTCCCATATCAACTGTTCCGTCATCTAAGAATAGAATCTCCCTTCCGTCCAATAATTTGCGATTTTGGGGAGTTATCTGATTATGGCTCCTTAGACTTAAGGATTTGTCTATTAATGTTAAATCCACAGTGCTGCCCTTGCAATGCTGAGAGGTTTCAGAGATATAGCCTAGCTCAAAAGACTGAGACTTATCGATATAGGGATAATATTCCTTTTTCATCTTCTGCTCACTATCATTAGCCCAGCGCGCAAAATGCCTCACAGCCTTTTTGGGACGATAAGCATCATATATGACCAAGGAAAGCCCGTCTTTGGAAACTTCTTTCTGCATGTGGGATAAAACCTTTGCCAATACCGCAGTCATCACGGAACGATTGGCTTTATAGCCATCCAATATAGTGCCTACAAAATTTAATTCAGTCGCATAGCGAATATCGTACAATATACTACTATCCACCTCATCCAAATATACAAAACCTTCTGGTAACATTTTACACTCCTTATTTTTTATACATCTCTTAATAATTATTAAATCATATTCTTTATCGATTAATATGCTTTAAAGAAAAATCAAGCTACTTTTTCTTTAAACATCCCATAAGCTTTTTAGAATAAGCCTTTCAAGGCGAATCTTTGCTGTGGCTTTTTTACCATGCTAAAAGCAAACATTGCGGTGACGCACGCGACATTTCAAAAAATTTAGCCCTATCTCCCTCTTAGTGACAGCTCTGCCAATAAGCAGCATATCATGGAAAAAAATCTCATTAAGGGGTTACGTGAAAAAAATCCAATTTTCTGTCTTAAGCACGGATTATATAATTATTTTCTTAATAGTTTCCAGTATTTTATGCTATAGTAACAGACACTTATATAAAAATTATCTATAAAGCGATGAGCAGCAAAATAAATTATAGTAATGGTGAAATTGGTTCCGTAGAAATCACAGAAGACTTCCTACCAAAACCTCGAGATTTAGTTATGAAATTACCACCAGCCGAAACCATAACCTCTTTACAAAAAGCATGAAATTTTTATCAAATCAAAGCAAGGGCTCTTTATACTGCATAGCTTCTGGTCTCTTATACGGCTTGCTAGGATATTTTGGCATGCGGATAATAGGTGAGAATATATCGGTATTCAATGCTATGTTCTGGCGATTTTTAGTTACTAGCATACTCATAGGCTTGGTCCTATTGCCTAAAATAGGTAGCCTGAATATCGGAGCCAGGCAGCTTATGGAACCAGTAATTACAGGCATGCTATTTTACGGCACAGGATCTGGAATATATTTCATAGCGAGCCAATATATCGGCACTGGGCTTGCTATAGTAATATTTTTTACATATCCAGCCATTGTAATGCTCTGTAACTGGTTTTTGTATGGGCATAAAGTGACTAAAATCTATTATATCTCCATTTTCCTGATTTTATTTGGATTAGTGTTGCTAGTGGATAAGGAAGATTTCGCACTGAACCTATATGGGATTATTTTAGCTATTCTTACTGCTGTTACATATGCTGCATATATACTGGTTAGCAAAAAGCAAATAGCTCATTTACCACCCTTAGTCTCAACATTGATGGTATCATTTGGAAGCTGCATAGCCTGCCTTATGATAACGCTATTAGATGGTAGCTTTACTGTTCCTCATACCAATACAGCTTGGGGTAATATATTGGGCATAAGCATTATCTGCACAGCGCTTCCTATCTTATTTTTGCTTGAGGGGCTGAAATATATAAAATCCGAAAAAGCCTCTATTTTGTCGGTGTTAGAGCCAGTTTGCGTATTCATAGTCGGAGTCACAGTGCTCGGCGAGCAAGTCAGCCTGGTCCAAACTATAGGTGTTACCACCCTCCTTGGCGGAGCGCTACTTGTGCAGCTAGATAGGGGTTAAGGAGATATTATTCTGTGCTTATACTGAAGGTCATTGGATGGATTGTGGCTAGGCGAGCAAAGATCTTAGACTTTGTCATTATTTCATCATATCTTGCTTGAAGCCTAATCCAAAACCCATCTGATTGGCCAAAGTATTTAGATAGCAAAAGTGCTGTCTCTGTACTTATACCCCTTTCCCCTCTTACAATTTCTGTTATCCTATTTACCGCTACTCCTATCTCTTTTGCTAGCCTATAAGCAGTAATATTATACTCATCCAAGAATTCTGTTTTCAGTATTTCTCCAGGATGTATTGGTGCTAATTTCATATTTTCCTCTTTGTTTTATAATATTTAATCTTAATGGTAATTATATACCCTACTTACACCCCAAAGCCACCTCTAAAAACTCCTAGTACAACTTACATCAATTTTCTGCTACAATGGAGTGTTACCCTAGATAAAAGAGACGAAGTTGAAACCACAGCAGCCGCTACCAAATACCTCATATAGGTTGATATTATTTTTTCTAAGCCATAAAAAAGCACATTTGCTTAGCATTACTGCTTTATGCTTACTTATAGGTACAATACCAACCGTCGATAGTAATGACCCGATCAACACCAACGCGCCGCCGCGCCCTCGCCACCACCGCCGTCACTTTGTTGGCCAATGCCGGTGCCTTGGCCCTACTGGCCAATGCCGGTGTCTTGGCCCTACTGGCCAGTGCCTGCGGCCTGGCCCAGGCACAAGCCGACTGGCCCAGCAAGCCAGTGACCATCGTGGTGCCCTTTCCACCCGGCGGCACCACCGATTTCGTGGCACGCACCCTGGCCGAAACGCTGACCAAAAGCCTGGGCCAGCCGGTGCTGGTGGAAAGCAAGCCGGGCGCAGGCACCACGCTGGGTGCCGACCCTGTGGCCAAGTCCAAAGCCGACGGCTACGTGCTGCTGATGGGCGCCGTGCACCACACCATAGCGCCCAGCATCTACAAGAAGTTGTCATACGACTTCCAGAAAGACCTGACGCCAGTGACCACGGTGGCCATGGTGCCCAACGTGCTGTCGGTGAACGCGGCGCAGACGCCCGCCAAGACCGTGGCCGAGCTGGTGGCGCTGGCCAAGGCCAGGCCGGGCACGCTGAGTTACGGCTGCAACGGCAACGGCACGGCGCAGCACCTGATCGGCACCCTGTTCCAGATGCAGACCGGCACGCAACTGCTGCACATCCCCTACAAAGGCAGCGCGCCGTTGACCACCGACCTGCTGGCCGGCCAGGTGATGGTGTCTTTCGACAGCATCACGGCGGTCATCCAGCACATCAAGGCCGGCAAGCTGCGCGCGCTGGCGGTGGCCACGCCCAACCGTTCTTCGCTGCTGCCCGACGTGCCCACACTGCAAGAGGCCGGGCTGCCGGGCTTTGACATTGAAACCTGGTACGGCGTGCTGGCGCCAGCAGGCACACCGCCGGCCGTTCTGGCGCGGCTCAACACCGAGATGCTGAAGATCGTCAAGTCACCCGACTTCGCGCAGAAGATGCGCGAAGCAGGCTGCGAGCCGCTGGGCAGCACACCGGCCGAGATGGCCAGGCGCATCAGCGTTGAGACGGCCAAGTTCGCAAAAATCGTGGCCGACGGCAAGATCACGATGGAGTGACGAACGGCAAGCCCAGGGCGGCGTTGCGCCCTCTTCAGACTCTCTAAACCGCTGTGAAGTTGCCGTGAAAGCCCAGCGGCAGCAGGTAGGGCAGCACCGCCTGGGCCACCGGCCCATCTTCCACATGCGCGGCGTCCAGCAGGTTCAGCACCGTGCTCTGGCGGCGTGCGTCGAAGGTGGTGCCCAGCAGCCAGGCGTCGAGCTCACCGGTTTTGCCGGGTTTGGGGATCACGATGTGCTCTTCGGCCAGCAGATGTTCGCCGTAGTCGAAACGACGCTGGCGGCCACTGTGCACATCCAACACCTGCACACCGTGCAGCAGGCCGGCCTGACGGTTTGCGAAGGGTTTCCAGGACGCGCCCATAACCAGCCATTTGGACGGCATGCCGATGCGGCGTGGGTCCATGCGCGGGAACTCCACTTCGCCGGGCAGCGCCTGCTGCTGCGCGCGGCCGCTTTTCATGTCCAGCTGCACGGTGCGCAGCTGCACGGTGCCGTTTTTCTGCGGCTGCGCCGCCATCATGGCCACGGCGGCACGGTCCAGAAACCAGGTGTCGGGTGCGCCCACGTAGCTCAGCATCAGCT
>JAYUHP010000127.1:0-4297 GCA_043766875.1 Rickettsiaceae bacterium | reverse complement strand
CAAATTTGCAGGCAATCCACCCATATGCAGCGTCAAACGCCTAGGCCCTAGATATAATTCCAACAAGTTATATGCAATCCCTAGCTCGCCAAATGCTTTCTCAAAAATCTGCCTATAGGCTTCTTCTGCCTTTTTCTGCATCAAAGCTGGTATTTCTTCAGTATATAATTCTAATATTAACTCAGACATTTTTATTTATTCCTCATGTTTGCTGCAATGACGCCAGTGCACAAATTTTCGCCAAATGCCTCACTCGCCCAATATATGAGGCTCTTTCAGTCACGCTGATAACACCACGAGCATTAAGCAAGTTAAATAAATGGCTAGCCTTGATGCAAAAATCATAGGCTGGAAATGGCAATTCATGCTCCACAAGCCTAATACATTCAGCTTCTGCATCATTGAAGCTTCTTAGCAACATGGCAGTATCTGCTACTTCTAAATTATATTTTGAGAACTGCTTTTCCGCCTCAAAATCAACCTCACCATAGGTCAAGGCTTTATCACCCTTAGCACCATTCCAGTCCAAATTTTTGACCTCGTCAATGCCTTGGATATAAAGTGCTAGACGCTCAAGGCCATATGTAATTTCACCAGCAACTGGACGACATTCTATCCCGCATAATTGCTGCATATAGGTGAATTGTGAAACCTCCATCCCATTACACCAAACTTCCCAACCCAATCCAGATGCCCCAAGCGTTGGAGATTCCCAATCATCTTCCACAAATCTTATATCATGCTTATGTTTATCTATCCCGAGCATTGCAAGGCTTTCAAGATATAGGTCCTGAATATTATCAGGCGATGGCTTGAGTATTACCTGAAACTGATAGTAATGCTGCATTCTGTTTGGATGCTCAGCATAACGACTGTCTGTTGGCCTTCTGGAAGGCTGTACAAACGCCACATTCCATGGCTTTGGCCCTAAAGTTCTAAGCACCGTTGCGGGGTGGAATGTCCCTGCCCCCATTTCCATATCATATGGCTGCAATATTGCACATCCCTGCCTCATCCAAAATTGCTGGAGCATCATTACCATTTCTTGAAAACATATCGTCATATTGCTACCGTCTTTATAGTAATTGCATGTAATCTACTCTGCAGCACATCCCTCAAAGCTTCTTTCACCATTTTATGCTGCTTTATCAGAGGCAAGCCTCCAAACACCTTATCCTTAATGGTCAAGCTATAATGGTCCTCATCTCCTGCCAAATCTATTATTTCTATAGTGGCGTCTGGAAAAGATTCCCGTATAATCGTATCTAGCTCTAATTTACTTATTGCCACGTAATTTCTTTAATAGGTTTTGTTTGTGCAGATTAGTCAAAATTTCTACAATTTGCAATCTTTTAGTAAGCTAGACCTTGCATCTAAAAGGGTTGGGATAGTTGGCGGATCATTTAATCCTCCACATAAAGGGCATATAGCTATTAGCCTAAAAGCCTTGGAGCTGGGCCTTGACTATGTGCTTTGGCTTGTTGTACCGCAAAATCCATTAAAGCCTCCATATGAGCTAAGTTTAGATGAGCGAACCAGGCTTTGCTGCGAGATCACGAGGGATGAGCCACGTATATTTATCTCCAACCTTGAGCTGGATATCGAATCAACCAATAGCTTTACAACGCTAGAATATCTAACAGCTCATTTCCCTAAAACTAAATTTACCTGCCTTATGGGGGTTGATTGTCTTAAGGAGTTCCATTTATGGGAAAATTATGATAAGATACCGGAGCTCGCGGATTTGATAATTTTCAACCGCCATGGATATACAGAGCTTTTAAAAGAAAGCATATCAGGAAAAAAGCTTTATACGCTTCATAGTGATAAGATAAAATTTATACAAGAAGAGCTATCAAGCTTATCTTCAACAGAAATTAGAGAGAAACAATGGAAGCCGAAAAATTAAAGGATATAATAATAGCACTGCTTGAGGATAAAAAGGCTGAGGATATCTCAGTAATTGATCTTCATAATAAGACAAGCCTGACTCGCTACATGGTATTTGCTAGTGGTCGTTCTAGCAAAAATGTTGGAGCAGTTGCAGATTATGTAGCCGATGAGCTGAAGAAACTGGGCCTGCCTAGGATCAATATAGAAGGGTTGGGAAAATCAGAATGGGTGCTCTTAGATGCTGGTGATGTTCTGGTGCATTTGTTCCATCCTGAGGCACGAGAATATTATAAATTAGAGGAGCTGTGGAGCTCCAAGTCCCGAAATTAGCCGTACAAAAGCGATTTTGCTGGTCTCGTCTTTACGTCCCCCTACGCTGCTACTGCAGCTTCGGCGGACAAGCACTATGGCTCGCTTGCCTGGCGAAGCTTTAGCGTAGCTAGGTCCTTAAATCGCATTTGTTCAATCTAATTTGGGGACTTGGAGTGATGTAGTAATTGAGGACATTGATATGATCAATATGATAAAATATGTAGCGATAACGGCCCTGTCCTTCCTTCTCCCATTCACAGCCAGCGCGCAAGAATGCGTAGTCCTGCTTCATGGATATGCTAGAAGCAATACATGTATGGAACCTTTAGAGATAGGCCTTACTAAGGAAGGCTATAATGTGATAAATCTCTCCTACCCTACCATGAAATATCCAGTAGAAATCATAAGCAGAGATCACATACATCCACATATTGAAAAGATAAGCGACTGCGAGAAACTCCATTTTATAGGCCATTCATTGGGAGGCATCGTAGCTCGCTATTATTTAAGCCAGAATGAGGTGAAAAACCTAGGCAAAGTTATCCTGATAACAACTCCAAACCAAGGGAGCAGGATAGCTACAGAGATGGAAAGCAACGAGTTTCTTTCAGCCCTATTGGGCCCAGCAGTATCGGATCTGGCTGAAGATTCTCCATTGCTAAAGTCCCTCCCAGAGCCAGATTATGAGGTTGGGGTTATTGCTGCAACCAAGTCGATCAATCCCCTTACCTCCATCTTCGTGCTTCAAGGTGAAGATGATGGCACGCTAACGGTTGAAAGCATGAGACTAACTTCAACCAAGCATTACGTAGCTATCCCCTCAACCCATACATTGGTACTGAGGCATCCTGACCTCTTAACTCAAATTAAAAGCTTTTTAACAGCAGGAAAATTTAAAAATCTTTTGCCATAGTAGTTGGACGGTATTATACTCATCGTACAAGATTTGTAATAAACAGGAGAGAGATATGGCAACGCAAGTAACAGATAGTAATTTTAAGAAAGAAGTTCTGGAATCGGATATTCCTGTATTGGTAGATTTTTGGGCGGAATGGTGCGGCCCATGCAAAATGCTTAGCCCTGTTATCGACGAAATTTCTACCGAGATGAAAGGCAAAGTCAAGATCGTCAAAATGAATGTGGACGAAAGCCCTGCAACTCCTTCGGAGCTTGGCATTCGCGGCATTCCTACAATGATTCTTTTCAAGGGTGGAAAGCAGGCTGGTTCAAAGGTTGGAGCATTGCCAAAGGCTTCGCTTACGGAGTGGATTAATTCCCTGATCTAACATGACCAGTCAACATATAAACATTTCAAACGGATGTGTGGAAGGTGTTGATTCGCTGAAAAGAGCCCAGAGTATCAGGGATTTTATCCTTGGGAAAGGGAAGCTCAAAACATCATCCATCACCATTCTTCAAGCTATCAATTTCTCAGCAAAAACTGGGGATAGGATTGGCTTTCTTGGTAGCAATGGTTCTGGAAAAAGCTCTCTGCTTAAAGCCATTGCTGGAATATACCCATTAAAATCCGGAAAGCTAACAGTTTCAGGGTCCATCGCAGCTATAATCGAGATGGGGATCGGATTTGAACCAGAGATGACAGGCAGGGATAATATTAAGCTTGCCTTAGTATATAACAGCATGCTGGATAGATACACGAGCGAATTGGAAAAAGAAATCATAGGATTTTCTGAACTAGGCGAGAAAATAGACTGGCCAATTAAAACATATAGCTCTGGGATGCTTTCACGCCTTGCCTTTTCTATCTCAACAATGCAAGAGCCAGATATATTGCTTTTGGATGAAGTGTTCGCAGCTGGGGATCAGCATTTTTTAAACAAGGCACTAGCCCGCATGAAGGATAAATTTTTCAGCACACCAATTTCGATCCTTGTAAGCCATCAAAATGAGCTGATAAGGGAAATTTGCAATAGATGCATACTTCTTGAAAATGGTAAAATAATTGCTGATGGGAAACCTGAAGAAGTGCTAAAGTTATATGAGTCTAAAGATGTTTAAGGCTTTTTTTTCACCCATTTATTGGCAATCTATATATGTGCTTACCAGAGCTTCTTTGGTAAGGCTAAACAAG
>JAYUHP010000126.1:0-1549 GCA_043766875.1 Rickettsiaceae bacterium | reverse complement strand
ACAACAGGTGCTAAATCATCTATTGCTATCCAAACAATGAAATGGGCAGCGACAAATCTGAAATCTGCTAAAGCCATATTAAAGCCTGGGTATGTAGTTGCTGTAGAGCATAGCGCAAATGTCTATAGCTTGAAGCAGATACCTATTGTGAATGGTGCTTTTATGGTTATGAACCCACAAACAGGACAGGTTTTAGCTCTAGTCGGGGGATATGACTTCAAGACCAGCAAATTCAACAGAGCCACGCAAGCTCTAAGACAGCCAGGCTCAACCATAAAGCCTTTTGTTTATCTAGCAGCATTGGAGAATGGAGTGCAACCTAATGCGCTTTATGACGATTCTCCGATAGCCATATCCCAAGGACCAGGTATGCCAATGTGGAAGCCTAAAAACTACAAGGGCGATTTTCTTGGCACAATAACACTCCGAAAAGCTTTAGAGAGATCTCGTAACTTGGTTACGGTAAGAGTCATTCAGCAAATAGGCGTAGGAAAAGTCGCAGAGCTAATTAAGCGCTTTGGAATTAATTCCAATCCACCACATTACCCATCCATGTGCCTTGGCGCTTTAGAAACAACCGTAGACCGCATGGCAAGCGCTTATTCTGCAATAGCAAACGGGGGATATAAGGTTGTGCCGCAATATATTGAAGTTATAAAAGATTCAAACGGAAATATTATATATAAGCGCGACTCAGGAGTTTGTAACTGTGATTCCAGCACTACCTTGCCAACCATCTCTACGGCAGAAGATATAAGGCTTTCGGATGAAGCTAGCATTTATCAGATTAATTCTCTAATGCAAGGCGTTGTGCAGAGAGGCTCTGGAGTGAGATCTAGCAAATTAGGCAAAATTATAGCTGGCAAAACCGGTACAACAAACGAAAGTATGGATACCTGGTTTGTAGGTCTTACGCCAAAACTTACAACCGTTACATATATAGGGCATGATGCTCCAAAAACACTTGGTAAGAGCGCGGTAGGCGGTTCAGTTGCTCAGCCAATATTCATAGACTTTATGGAGAAAGCCTATAAGGATGAGCCATCTCTGCCATTTAAAAAGCCCGATTCTATTGTGGAAGTATTATTGGATCCTGCAACAGGCAAACCATCAAATGCGCCTGGAGCAATATTGGAAGCCTTTAAAGCTGGTACAGATCCCAAGGCTCATGTGGAACCTCTACCAGAAGAAGCTGAGCAGCAGGATGGTGGTTCTGGTGGCATATATTAGTCAAAGCAACTCTGCCAGAAGATTAACTAATAACTACAGATATCGTCTTGCGAGCTAATCTCCCTTAATAAAAATTTCTTTATATTAAGTAAGTTATGTGTTATATTTCTTTTATTAATTTAATAAATAATTGTAAACGAAGCTTCAATTTCGAAATGCAAGACATCCCTGGGGGAATATTATGCCTTTAACTTCCACTCTCCATTTTATTGTATTAGGTTCTGGATATTACCAAAAAATTGCCAAAAATATAGATGCAATGCGGGCCTGTAATTCAAACTCTGAAATTGTAGTTTGGACCACAAGGGAATTTGCAGGC
>JAYUHP010000125.1:0-4326 GCA_043766875.1 Rickettsiaceae bacterium | reverse complement strand
CTTAAGATAATATTTTTCCCTGGAGCTCTCAATCAAGAATGCTTTACGGCTCTCATGGATATTTTGAAGACTAATACTGTTATTACTCATTTAGATCTGAATCAGAGCGAGATAGGAGTTGAAAGACTTGGGGCTATAGAAGAGGTGCTTAAGGTTAACAAAACCCTTACTCATTTAGGATTATTTGCCAATCAAATGGGGGATGAAGAAGCTATATTTCTTGCTGGATTTTTAAGAACCAATACAACCATCACGAGTTTAGATTTAAGCAGTAATGATATCGGAGAAGCAGGGGCAGCTGAGCTTGCAAAACTATTGCAGTTTAACCACTCTCTCTCTGAGTTAGATTTAGCACGGAATGCTATTGCAGAAGATAATAAATATTTAGAAATAATCCAAGCTCAATGTAAGGTAAA
The DNA here is from genome assembly GCA_043766875.1 of Rickettsiaceae bacterium. Classification (GTDB taxonomy): domain Bacteria; phylum Pseudomonadota; class Alphaproteobacteria; order Rickettsiales; family Rickettsiaceae; genus JAYUHP01. Next base: position 3,910 of record JAYUHP010000125.1, on the reverse strand, counting down.
TAAGCAAATTCTTGTCTTCTCTACAAATCCTTCTGGTGCTTTGGTGGCAGATTATACCACTGAAACAGAAGAGGAAGATTTCGATGTTACAGCTACAGGTGACAGTTCTTCTGGGTCAGAGCATGGAGAATGAATACCTAAGACAATGTTGTTGGGTATCGATAAAATTATCACTTCACTAACAGAAAATTAATATCTTAAGATATAGGCCGCTAAAAATTATCGCAATATTATGTTATAATTGACATATCATTTTTATAATTTTTAACGAGTGATGATATGGCGCAACAATCAAAACCGAGGCAAAACTCGCAATCGCAACGTAAAAAAAGGATTAGGCAAAGGCTGATCAATGAGCAGCTTGCGCATAATCCTCCTTCTCCTGAGATAGCAGCTGGATATCGTTATTTTTTGACTCCAGATGGACAGAAGGCGAAGAAATTGTATGAAAAACATGGTCCATCAATTTTTGATCACAGATTCGCCAAGCGTACAGTCGCAAGATTGTTCCCAGGTATGCATCTATCCAAGCGAAAGATTGTCTTTCTCATAAAACAATATAGCATACTACAAGATGAGCTTGACCGACAGGTTAATGTTGAGTTGCAACGGGGCGCTCCACAGCCTGGTATCACTACTGCAGCTCCAGCACCTCATGCTGAACGACAAGCTGGGCCTATGGGGCCGGCTGCTGATAGCTACCCTCCTCCTGCGGCTCAATCCTATATAGAAAATTTATTTCATAGGATAGCAGATTTTCCAGAAGCTCAGGCTCCGCGAGTGCATCCGTTGAATAATGCTGCGGTAGATAATAGGCATTTTGTAAATGAATCTAAGACACTTTCTCAAATGGTGCAAAATCATGCTGATAGTGTGCAATTACATCCTGTCGGAGTTGTAGACCCGAAAACGATGCCGCAAGATGATAGAAAAGTATTTCACGTAACGCCTACAGCCGAAGGGCCTATATTTATGCCAAGAGTTGATAAGGATGGCAATAATATAATGGGAGCTGATAATAAACCAGTCTATGATATGGTCTATTATGTGAAACAAGGAAATGGTTTTGTAATAGATCCTAAAAAAAGCTTTATAGCACAAGATGGTGAACCCGCAGGCTCGCTTACAAGCGTTCCTAAGGCTGATAGAGAAGCCTGTTGGGGAAAGCATAAGGAGCAATTACAAACTTTATGTGAGGCTGGATTAAAGGATCATATCGCTAAGCCAGCTTCTCCGAAGCAAGACCTTGAACCAGAAGTAAAAGCACAAGCAGCACGTCTGGCCGCGCGAGAGCAAGCTAGACGTATGATGGGAGGATTAGATGAAGCTGGTAAGGGTACTCATGTTGCGCAACTACATAGTGGTAGAGCAGCAGGAGAAAGATCCTTCTCCCGCTAACTAGAGCTATAAACCACCGTCACCCTGGAATTTTATCTAAAGAAAAGTATCCGGGGCCCATAATCTTAGCATTTAAGACAATACTCAGCTGTAGTGGTTATAGATCCCGGATAATTGCTACGCAATTTCCGGGATGACAGCACAGAGGCCGCTAAAAAGCGCGTTTGACAGCTTCCAGTATGAGGGCTTTTGCCTTATCAACTCCTGCCCAGCCCTGGACCTTTACCCATTTGCCTTTGTCTAGATCTTTGTAATGTTCGAAGAAATGAGTGATTCGCTTTGTCAGCATTTCATCTAAATCCTCTATGGATTTGATATGATCAAATGTTACATCCACTTTACTAACTGGCACAGCTATGATTTTCTCATCTTGGCCAGATTCATCTTCCATCAAAAGCACACCAACCGGCCTTGAACGGATTACAGCCCCAGGAATCACTGGATAGTTGCAGATTACCAGCACATCAATCGGATCGCCATCTTCGGACAGAGTATGCGGCACAAAGCCGTAATTACAAGGATAGCGCATGGTAGTTTGCATAAAGCGATCTACGAATATGGCCGCGGAGTCTTTGTCTATTTCATATTTGATCGGATCATGATTCATCGGGATTTCGATGATGACATTGATATCTTCAGGGAGATTTTTCCCCGCTGGAATTTTATCTATAAACATGTTTTTCTTACCTTTTTTTAATTATTAAAAACTCGTCACCCCGGGCGAAGACCCTCTTTAGATGCCATCCCGGCCCCAGCCTTCGCGAGGGTAAACTCCAGCCGGAATCCAGTTATCGTCACCCCGGAATTTTGTGAAACAAAATATCCGGGGCCTATAACCACAGCAGTTGAGTATTGTCTCAACGGCTTAAGGTTATGGTTCCCAGATAATTGCTACGCAATTTCCGGGATGACGGCGTTTTTTAGTCCTGGATTCCCGCCTACGCGGGAATGACAGCTGGGCGGGATGACACTTTAGCTACCCCCAAAACCCAAATTCTTCCTTCACCGCTTTGATCGTTTCTGCAGCAATAACCTCAGCCTTTTTGGAGCCTTTTTTTAGCATTGCATGGAGTGTTACGGGATCCTGTAAGAATTCACTATAACGCCCTGTAATACTGGCCATTTTACTGCTGACTAATTCGGCTAAATCCTCTTTAAATTTGGCAAAGCCCAAAGCAGTATATTCATCAGCTATGTTGCTCACAGTTTTACCAGAAAAGGCAGAATATATCGAGAGCAAATTCGCAACTTCTGGGCGTGCCTCAGGCTCATATGTCACCTCAGCGATGCTGTCAGTTTTAGCGCGTTTTAGCTTTTGGTAAATAGTATCCTTGTCATCGCTTAAGTTAATCCGTGACTGATCTGACGGCTCAGATTTACTCATTTTCTTAGTTCCATCGCGTAGGCTTTTAACACGTGCTACATCGGTTGGAATCAGCGGTTCAGGCAGAGTCAGCAGCTCCTTTCCACATTTACGATTTACGGCTCCGGCTATATCGCGCATCAGCTCAATATGCTGCTTCTGATCCTCTCCAACTGGCACTAAATCTGCGTGATAAAGCAGAACATCTGCAGCTTGCAGGATAGGGTAGCTATATAGGCCGCTGCTTGCTTTCTCCTTATCCTTGCCAGACTTGTCCTTGAACTGGGTCATGCGGGAAAGCCATCCGATGGGTGTTACGCAGTTAAGGATCCAGTTTAATTCTGTATGTGCGGCTATATGAGATTGTAGAAAGATGATAGATTTATCTGGATCAAGCCCGCATGCAAAAAGGGCTGCAGCGGATTCTATTGTGGATTTGCGCAAATCATTAGGTACGATATCTACCGTTATAGCATGTAAATCTGCAAGGAAAAACAGGCATTCATATTCGTCTTGCATCGCAACCCAGCGCTTTATTGCGCCAAGGTAGTTCCCAAGATGGATATCACCGCTGGTTTGAATTCCTGAAATTACTCGTTTTTTTTGCATAATTTTTGCTAAATTGTCGTGACGAAGATACCATATTTATCGGCAGTTTCCACCAGATTTTTCGGATCCAAAACTATTACCTTTCCTTTTTGGATAGCAATGCCTGCCATTTTTGCTTTATGCGCGCTTATCACAGTCTCTACGCCTATCACAGGCACATCTATGCGCTCGTCCTGGTTTGGCTTGATCATTTTGACCAATACGGCAGCGCCATCTGACTTCCGATACTCAGCGCATCGCTCTATTAATTTGTCTGTTCCCTCAGCCGCTTCCACACCAAGCACAAGGCAGTTTTCAACTATGACTGCCTGGCCTATATCTAGATTCCCTAAGCTTTCAGCAGCTTTTTTACCATATTCTATGCTTTGAAGAGCTGTTTTTGAAGGCTTGGTTTTAGTAGATATGATGAAATCCGCAGCTTCACTATCAAGCGGAGATCTAATAGAACCAAGCCTTCAAAAACAGCTCTTCAAAGCATAGAATATGGTAAAAAAGCTGCTGAAAGCTTAGGGAATCTAGATATAGGCCAGGCAGTCATAG
>JAYUHP010000124.1:0-4328 GCA_043766875.1 Rickettsiaceae bacterium | reverse complement strand
TCCATGCCTTTGAAGCCAAGCATATCATTTATGAAATGGATCAAAATATCCTTGTGCTTCTCAGTGCCAAAGATCTTCTTGAATGCTACATCATTTTTTGGGTCAAGGTACTTTCCTAACATCTCTTTCCATCTTTTCGTTTATGAACAATATAACATAAATTAACATGTCGCTCCATAAAAAATTATTTTTTATTTTTTTCCTACAACCCCTTAATGAGATTTTTTGGGTTGATATACTTACTCACTGTCATTGCCTCGCGAGCGACTCGCAATGAGGTTTATAAACAACAAAAGGAGAATTACCATGTCAATGCTTAAACAATATATACAAAAATTTACAAAGCCTGTTGAGAGAAAAAATAATCTTTTCAATTTACAATCATTTATATCTAATGACAATACAACCATTGGTATCGGAAGCTATAAACAGAATGTGATAGTTTATCGCTGTGTGAATCTCATCTCGCAGACCGCTAGTCATGTACCGTGGCAAGTTTTCCACCAGCGGGGCAAGCAGAAACATTTAGAGCTAAATCATCCAGCTGCCAGGCTGCTAAAGAAACCCAGCAGCAATAAAGGTGGGGCGGATTTCTTTGTGGAAATCATCGCTAGTAAACTTTTATTTGGCAATAGCTATATTTTTGCAACTGGTGATAGAAATACGCCGCCACAAGAACTATTTGTAATGAGGAGTCAGAATATGGATGTTGTCCTAGAAAATTCCAAGCCAGTGGCCTATAAATATACAGTTTCTGGGCAGGAATTTACATATCCGATCAATCCAATATCTCAGATGAGCAGGGTTCTGCATATCAAGAATTATCATCCCACTGACCCTATATATGGTATGTCATGCTTGGATGCGGCTAGTATCCCTATTGAGATACATAGCAGTGCTTCGAAATGGAATAGCTCGCTTTTGCGTAATGGGGCCAGGCCAAGTGGTGCTTTGGTCATGAAGGATCCGAATGGCTATTTAAGCGATGAGCAGTTCGAAAGGCTCCAGGATCAGTTCTATGAGAAATATACAGGGTGTAATATAGGCAAACCACTGGTTCTGGAAGGAGGGTTGGATTGGCGCGAGATGAGCATCAGCCCGAAAGATATGGATTTTATCGAGTCGAAAAACTCAGCAGCGCGGGAGATTGCTCTTGCATTTGGTGTGCCACCGCAGCTTCTTGGAATAAGCGGCGATAACACCTATAGCAACATGCAGGAAGCTAGGCTTGCGCTTTGGGAAGAAACGCTGATTCCTCTTTTGGACAAGCTTTCAGATAGTTTAAGCAATTGGTTTTCTTACCTGTTCAATGATGAAATATTGGTTGATTTTGACCGAGATGGCATCTCAGCTCTAACAGAAAAGCGAGAGAATCTATGGGGCAAGATCACGGCTAGTAATTTTATGACAATAAATGAGAAACGAGCTTTTGTGGGATTGCCACCAATTGCCGGGGGTGATGAGTTGTGACGGGTAGTAAGCTTACAAAGCTTGATGAGTTTATTACCAAAGTAATGGAGCAACTAGAAACGGATCTTACGAATCTTGCCTCTGAAGATGATGATCTAGCACGAAAGAAAAATTTAACTACGATTTGCAATAATCTAGTTACTTTGATAATACGGCTAAGCGCTCTTCGCAAAGAGGAACCCCCAGCTGCTCCTTTAACGGAGAGTGATTTAGCGATTATCGATAGATTTATTGAGAAACGAATGCAGGCGCGGCGAGATAAGGAGGAGAGATTATTATGCCATTAAAATTCAGCGATATTATAACATTCTCGGATTTGATATAGTCATAATTAAAAGCTAGCTATGAGCAAAAATATCTATCTCAGCCCAGCCCATAATATCAAGACCTACCCGCGTAGGTAGGAAAGCAAATAATTCATGGGCTAGCTCCAAGCGCCCCTCTCTTTCCAGCATGGAAGTCAAAATACCTTTAAGTTGGTGAAGATATATAACATCCTTAATCGCATATTCCTGCTGCTCTTTAGAAAGCTCAGCAATACCCCAATCTGACGATTGCTGCTGCTTTGAAAGCTGAATTTCTAAAAGCTCTCTACACAGGTCCTTCAAACCATGGGAATCGGTATAGGTACGCACAAGTTTTGATGCGATCTTAGTACAGAAAATATTTTCTATTTGTGCTCCTAAATAATATTCCATTATGCCAATATCAAATCTGGCAAAATGGAATATCTTGACACGCTTTTTATCCGAAAGAAGAGCTACTAAATTTGGAGCATCGTATTTTTTAGAAACGAACTGGACTATATATTTATTTTTCTCACTATCACAAAACTGCACAGTGCAAAGCCTATCTCTATGGAGATTTAACCCCATGGCTTCAGTATCTATTGCTATATCCCCTTTTACTTCAAGATCGGATGGGATATCATCTTTGAATATTATTATGCTTATGACGGCCTCCTATTATTTGGTGTCATTCTGGTACAAAAACCCGCTCTTTTTCTCCAGCCATGCCAAGACCCTTACGCGCCTGTTCATCAAGTAAATCACGATCTAAAGACTCTGGCTTCAATGAATTCACCTTATGCTCAATCTCCAAGCGCTCTGCTTTTAGCGTATCAAGCTCTTTTACAGAATTATCTAATTTTTGATTCAGCCTAAAGTAGGCTACTATCCCACGATTACCATATAGAAGATGGAATACGAAATATAACAGCACAGCTATTAACAAATAATGTACAATTTGCTTCTTATTAAGAATTGGTGTTTTGTTTAATCTCATATCACAACATACAGCATTAATGGCGCTGAAAATATCATACTATCAAAGCGATCCAACACCCCACCATGGCCTGGTATTATATCACCACTATCTTTCAAATGGAAGCGGCGTTTGAAAAATGAAATGAACAGGTCGCTAATTTGACACACCACGCCAAATATTGCCGCAAAAATCGAGAGCTGCAGCCCTTGATATGGAAATTCATAGCCTGGAATCATTGAAAGTGGCAATACAATTAAAGCAGAAGCGAGCACTCCACTGAAAAGCCCGCTCCATGTTTTACGTGGACTTAGCGCTGGTGCAAGCTTAGGTCCGCCGAAAGTCATACCACCATACATGGCGAAACTATCCACAGCAGAGGTCATTACACCATATGTTATAAGGATATATCTATATTCAGGGATCATAGTAATAAGTAGTAAACATGAAATCGGAACTGATATGATAGGAAGCCCGGCAATCAAATAACATCTATCAGAAGAAGTCATATCATACCATTCACCAAGCATAAAAATAGCTACCAGAGCCAAAATTAATTTACATAATAATGGTGAAAATATTATTGCTCCTAATATCACAAGCCCCATAACACTGCCTGTTATAAACCTTACTACTGAATTACTGGACAATTTGCTCTCTTGCATAACCAAAATTTCTTTTTCTATTGTCAAAATCCTCTATAGCCTTCTTCAGCTCAGCTTCGTTGAAATCAGGCCACAAAACCTTGGTGAAGTATAACTCACTGTAAGCAATTTGCCAAATCAAGAAATTACTAATTCTATATTCCCCACTGGTACGTATAACCAAGTCGGGATCAGGCATGTTTGACACATCAAGATTCCGAGATATTGTCTCTTCTGTTATCTCATTTCCTTTAAGACCCTGTTCGGCAATTTTTTGGCAAGCTCTAACTATCTCATCCTTACCGCCATAATTAATAGCTAAGTAAAGATTGAGATTATCATTTTCAGCAGTTGCTTCTTCAGCGAATGTTATAGAATCCCGAAAATCCGCTGCAAATTTTGTCCTATCTCCTATTACATGAAGCCTTATACCATTTTCCTTGAGCACATGGACCTTCTCGGACAAATAGAATATGGCTATATTCATAAGCCCTTCAACCTCTTCATCCGTACGCTTCATATTTTCTGTCGAAAAACCCCATATAGTTAAGTGCTTTATTCCAAGCTTTAGAACGGATTTTACTATATCCATCATTACTTCAGCCCCACGCTGGTGTCCTTCAAGCTTGGATAGATTATTTTTCGTAGCCCATCTGCCATTCCCATCAGGGATTATAGCAATATGATTTATAGTCATTGGTTTTTCCCTTGTTTGTTTTAACTGCCAACATGCATCATTGCAAAAAATCAGGCAGAGCATATGCGGAGCCTGATTTATAATCTAGCAAGATTTGATAACATTTATACTCATTATGACTTTAAGCTCTAAATCTTAGCTGACATTTAGAGCTTTTTGATTTCTTCTTGAGACAGGCCCGTAAACTCAATGATCTCAGATATAGGCTTATTCTTGGAAAGCATTGATTTGGCAATTTCAATTACCGCTTCTTT
>JAYUHP010000123.1:0-4354 GCA_043766875.1 Rickettsiaceae bacterium | reverse complement strand
TTTACCTCATTGTTCTTGGTAAGCGATATTATAACCGAATGCTATGGAAAAAAAGAAGCTGAGCGAGGTATTTGGCTAGGCTTTGCGGCGTCACTCATGTTCAGTATTATTATGCTGATGACTGTTGGTATGACGCCGTTAGAGATCGGCCAAGGGGATGATGCTATGTTCTTAGACGCTCACAATGCTATGGCCCTTCTATTTACTCCTGCCATGTCTATTCTATTTGCTTCGCTTATAGCATATTTAGTAAGCCTACGCTTTGACGTATTCGCATTTAGTGCGATCAAACTGATAACGGGCGAGAAATGGCTATGGTTGCGCAGCTTTCTTTCTTCTAGCCTTGGGATTGTGGTTGATAATATAGTATTCAGTATTTTAGCTTGGGTTATATTCGCTGTTGTGACCGTGCCTTTTTCGGTAGTTGCCAATTCCTACATCTTGGGTGCTTTGGCAATGCGCTTATGCTTGACTCTTATTAGTATTCCGGTATTTTACTGGGTAAAGAAAATAGTCAAAAATGAACAAGCGATATCCTAATTTCTCCTTTTCTGTAAGCCATGCTCTCGGGTCTGCGAGATGTGGATTGCTGTCTACTCCTCATGGCGTGGTAGAAACTCCTGCCTTTATTTTTTGTGCGACTAAAGCGGCTATTAAGGGCTTGGATCCATCCCAGATGAGGGAACTCGGGACTCAGATTATCCTGTCCAACACATACCATTTGATGCTTCAACCGGGGTCAGAACTGGTTGATAAAATGGGTGGTCTGCAGGAATTCACAGGCTGGAAAAGGCCGATGCTTACCGACTCTGGAGGATATCAGATTTTCAGCCTAGGCCATGGTTCTGTAGCTGAAGAGATCAAGGGGAAAAGGCTTAAGGCTGATCGCAAGACGCTTCTTGGGATTACTGAGGAAGGCGCCAGGTTCAAGTCCTATAAAGATCGTTCAATTCATTTCTTAACACCAGAGCTCAGCGTCAAGATCCAGCAAGAACTGGGAGCAGATCTCATAGTGACATTGGATGAATGTACGCCATTCAACGTGGATAAGTCTTATACGGAAAAATCCTTGGCCATGACTCATCGCTGGGAGAAGAGATGTCTGGATAATTTCATGCAGACCAATCAAGGCAAACAGGCTTTATATGCTGTGGTGCAGGGCGGTGTATATCCGGATTTGCGGAAAGTAGCTGCTGATTTTATCAATGAACATGATTTTTGGGGCCATGCAATTGGTGGCTCGCTTGGCGCTTCTAAAGAGCAGATGTATGAGGTCGTAGGCTATACAGCAGAAGCCCTTTCTAAGGATAGGCCAATTCATCTTTTGGGCATTGGTGGAGTTGAAGATATATTCTTTGGCGTGGAGCAGGGGATTGACACGTTCGATTGCGTCCATCCAACACGCCTTGGGCGCCATGGCGGGGCTCTTGTAAAGCCCCATGTTGATAGTTATAAGAAAGGACAGCTCAATCTCAATAATACGCGCCATAAAGAAGATAACAAACCTATTGATGAAACTTGTTTGTGTCCAACATGCAAAAACTATAGCCGCTCCTACATACATCACTTGCTCAAAGCCGGGGAGCTGCTGGTCTATCCGTTGCTTACAGCTCACAATGTATATTTCATGAATAGCCTTATGACGGATATAAGGGATGGGATCAAATCTGGGAGCTTGGAGGCATGTAAGAAGAGGTGGATAGAGTAGGGTGTTGATGTCATTCATATTTTCAATACGCGTCATCCCGGAAATTGCGTAGCAATTATCCGGGACCCATAACCACGATAGCTAAGACAGTCTACCTACACCAAGGCTTCGGTAGACACTCATACGCTAAAGCTTCTGGCCTGCCGCCCGAAGCTTTAGCGTAGGGTGGGTCCCGGATATTTTTCTTGGAAAAATTCCGGGATTGTAGAAGTTTTTTTAGTCCTGGATCCCGGCTTTCGCCCGGATGACATGAGAACTACTTCTCCTTAAATGCCTTGAACATATTATCAGTAATAGGATCCAGCAAGTAGCGCAATAATGTGCGAGTACCGGTTGTGATCTGTATTTCAGACTGCATTCCTGGGATAAGCTTTAGGTCAAGCCTTTTGGCTTCTTTGTTGAACTCATCCATATCAATCTCTATCCGCGCTGCATAATAAGTGCTTTCACCAGTTTGAGGGTTTGGAGATCTTTCCTCAATAGCATCAGGTGATACTGACATTACTGTACCGTTAAATACAGGCGTAGTACGTGACTTAAAGGCGCTAAAGCGTAGTTTCGCATTTAGTCCCGCGTGGATATATCCGATCTGTTTTGGGGAGATTTTTGCTTCAACAACCAGAAAATCCTTATCTGGAGATACTTCAACAATAGGAGTACCAGCTCCTACGACAGTGCCAGTAGTTTTAACATGCACTATGCTGACTGTGCCGTCTACAGGAGCTGTTAAAATGGTCTTGTCCAGAGCATCTTTTGCCTGAACATATTTCTCTCTTGCCTCTGAAAGGTGCATTTGTGTCTCCTTGAGCTCACTGAGAGTTCTTGTGAACATCTCGCTTTGCTTTTCCATCAATTCGATCTTAAGGCGCGATACTTCTTGCTCATTACGAATAATTTCTGCGTCTGTCGCTAAGTTATTGCTTTTTGTATCTGTATATTTGGATTCAATCTCCATTAATGCAGCTTTATGAATGATTCCCTTTGCAAAGAGACTTTTAGCAGATTTAAGTCGCTCATCCATCATTTCATATTGTTTCTCAGAGGATTTTTTCTTTTCCTTTAATCCTTCGATATTCTTATGAGTCTGCTCAATGCGCTGATTGGTATGATTTTCAACATTTGTAATAAGCTCACGCTTAGAGTTAAATATATGTCTCTGAGTTTCCAAAATTTGAGCTACCTCAGACTTTTCAGCATCTTTGAGTAGTTCTGGGGAAAAATTTATGTGGGTGAGATTATCACGCTCAGCTATGAGCCTGCTTTCTGCAGCCTTCAGGGAACGGTACTGGCTTAGCACTGCATCGTGATTGGTTTTGAACCTTGTTTCATCAAAAGTCACTAGAGTGTCGCCAGCTCTTACATGATCGCCTTGTTTGACTAATATTTCCTTTACAGTAGCATTGTCTGGAGCTTGTAACACTTTCTTATTTGTACTGGAAATTACTGTGCCCATAACTGCAGATGCGCTGTCTAGTGGGGCGATAGAGGCCCAGATTCCACCAAATACGAAGAAGATTATGATTACGTAAGTTCCAAATAATATAGGGCTTCTTGCTGCTTGGACTACGTCATTGCGATCTCTATCAGAAGGCTGCGTCACGAAATTTACGAACCTATCCAAATTATGCACAGCTGATTGAAGCTTCGGAGTAATATATTGCATAAGCTTCATGAGGCCCTGCTTATATTTTGGCTGCGCTTGGATTTGCTGCTGCTGCATTGCAGCAATAAGCTTTGCCATTTGATCTTGAGACATGCCAGCTGGCAGTCCTGGAATGTTGATGCCACCCGGCACATTAGTAGGTGCTTGTGGCATTTCTTTTTGAACTGTTTCTTTCTTAGTCATATTACTTTACACTATTTGTTTGTATCTGGGTTGCTTGGTGGTGTATTTTGCAATAATTTCATCTGACGCATGATATCTTCAGCATTACCAGAAGCTACCACTGCTCCGTCTTGCACAACTAGCACCTTATCAACTACTGTAAGCACTGATGGTCTGTGAGATATCACAAGCACAGCTATTCCTGCTGCTTTTGCAGATCTCAAGGCAATTGACAAAGCCTCTTCTCCAGCAACGTCAAGGTTGGCATTAGGCTCATCTAAAATCACAAGCTTAGGGTGGCCATAAAATGCGCGAGCCAGACCAATACGTTGCTTTTGTCCACCGGAAAGATTGGCGCCAGCCATACCGATGTCGCTCTCGTACCCATCTGGCAGCTTAAGTACCATCTCATGAGCTCCTGCCATTTTTGCGGCAATCATCACTTTCTCAGGATCAATCTTCTCAGCCATACGAGCAATATTCTGTTTTATGCTGCCACTGAATAATTCTATTCCTTGAGGCAAATATCCTATATGTCTTCCGAAGTCATTTCTGTTCCATTTATATATATCACCGCCATCAAGCCTTACAGAGCCGGAAGCAGCCGCCCAAACACCCACTGCAACTTTTGCGATAGTGGATTTACCAGCAGCAGATGGGCCAATTATAGCTACAATTTCACCGGGCTCTACGCTAAATGATATGCCTTTCAGCACATAATGTGGCTGGATTCCTGGAGCAGGGGGTTTATCTGTAGGGTGTGAATAATAAACATTTTCGACTGTTAGATGGCCTTTGACTTCAGAAATTGGCATAGCATC
>JAYUHP010000122.1:0-4364 GCA_043766875.1 Rickettsiaceae bacterium | reverse complement strand
AAATTTGATGGGGCAAGTAGTATCAGAGCACAAAACATTAATCATAATAATGCTACTTTATCTGCTGCTAATGATTTATCAATTACTGCCGTAGCAGGTGGGGCTGGGTATGTTATACAAGACAATGCAGCTTTTGATATTGGGAGCAATAAGATAACTGTAACTGGCAATATAACTCTGGCCGATAATGTCACTGTCAATGCAGTTTATAACGGCAATAATCAAGTTGCTCTAGATTTATCTGGTGCGACCGTTACCTGGACTCCAGGTACTATTTTGACATTTAATGTTACCAATAGTGCTCCAACTAATACGGTTATAACCATGGTTAAACTACCTACAGCAGCTTTCAACACCTACGGGTATGTTACTGTCGTTTCTACTAATCGCAATTGGGGAGTTTCTACTTTGGGTACTTTGTATTATCTTCCTCCAGCCTCTAATGTAAGTGTTGGCGGTGTTCAATTCAGCTTAGACAGCGGGGGAGTGACTAGTATTTCTCAAGTGCCAGGAGAGGAAATTGATAGGCAAGCATTTTTGAGTCAATTAAACGATATGTACAACACGAATGCTGATGTGGTGTTAGACCCCGCTTCAGTTGCCTTAATAGCTCAAATTAATCCAGGAAATCTTGCACCCTCTACCGCTTTAAGTATTTTGCAAGGTGCGAATATATACGGTATACGTCCATCATTTCTAAATCTTGCAGCAGAGCTTATGATTACTGATCCTGCACAATTTAACAATATGTCAATTAGAATTGATCCGGCATCACCCGCCTCTTCTAGAGTAACAGCAGTTAATGCTGCAATGGATGATGCACTCGATAATATAGGAACAAGGCTTGGTTCAACTACTGGCCTCCTAACAGCGGATGCTTTAGCTGCAGGTGTTGCAGCTGGTGACGGCGTATATGATAGATTCGGTGTTTGGGGTAGTATCAATGGTGGTTCTGCAACTCAAAAATTACGAAATGGCAATCCTGGTTTCCGCTCTTTCTCGAGAGGCGCTTCGATTGGTGTGGATACGATGTTAGATGAGCGTAATTCTATTGGTTTTGCGGCTTCGTCTTCTGTCAATAATGTGAAATATAAAGATGCGAAAGCTGGTGATAAAACAGACTCAACAAGCTGGATAGCTGCAGCTTATGGAAATCACAAAATAGGTAAAAGCTGGTTTGTTCGAGGCACTGCTCTAGCTACACTCACACGTATAAATAGCAAAGATTTGAGAGTGATTGGTATAAATCAGTATGGTGTTGCAACTAGCAAGTATAACATGCTTTCTTACGGAGCTGATGTTTCTGTAGGATTTGCTCATATGTTCAGGAATCATGTAGTTATGACTCCTACGGTGGGGTTTAGAGTATCTCGTAATGGGAAGGTAAGCTGCCAGGAAAAGGGAACTACTGGGCAAAATAATAGAATATCCCAAGATCCGATGAATAGCTATTCAGTTTTGGCAGGACTGCAATTTGCAAAAACCTTTGAAAAAGATGGCATATTATTTACCCCAGACATACATGCAACTCTTCAACACGGCTTCGACATAAGGAGCCCTACAGGTTCTTATGTCAGCGAGATTACACCTCTGCTTACTACTAGATTTGTTGGAACTAAAGCTTCCAAAATTTCTTCAAGCTATGGTTTTGGATTCACAGGAAGTTCAGATAGGATAGAATGTGGGATTACTGGAGATGTTAGTGTAGCTCGTAAATATTTAGGATATCAAGGATCTGTGAAACTTAAAGTGAAGTTCTAACTGCCATGTTTTATGCGTCGGACATACCTAGCAGTGATGCAGAATTGTCTGTATCTATAAATCTGTCCATAATCCAGGTATATCTTATATTGTCACCTATTTGAGGATCATCAGAATATTGAGCGAATAACGATCTAAAACTCTCTTCATGTATATTTGGATGGCCTATCATTTCTGTGGCGCTGTCGCAGTACAGAAGTATCTCTGCAATATGCAGTAAATGATCAATCTCTCCTTCTGTTATTGGAAAGCCAAATTTCTTAAAATTACCAAGAGCCTTTGGCACTGCATGTAATAAAGTATTCTCCCCGAAAGTAATGGTTGAGATGTCAAATTTAGGATGATCTACTGTAGCAATTACTTCTTGGATATCGCATTGCATCATATCCATAAGTAATTGGTAGTAATCTATCTGCCCTTCATAATGGCTTCCTATTGCAAGAGCAGCTTTTTCAGCGCTGTCTTCAGGAACCATTGCATTCCTGCGAAGGCCTATTATTTCTTGATCGGGAAGCAGAGTAAGTTGCTGTAGTAACTCGAGCGTTGCAGTATTCTGTGTTGTGATATCCGTCTTTTTACCACCTGCTCTTAGAAATTTTACTAATGACGCTAAAGTCATAATTTCTCCTTTCCTTTAAGCTTCATATTCCCCTGGGTTGTATAGGCCTGCAAGGTGCATCTTGAAATGATCATCCGCAGGGGCTAATACTGCTTTTCCTATTTTTGGGCCTGAGAAATCTGATACTGGATTTTCGTCAAATATTTGTGGTCCAACATCTCTAGAGGCATAGCTATCGTCTTGGTGCATTAACTTCAATTTACTTATAAGCTGCTGATATTTGGTACTATCATTTACTACAGGATGTTCCTGATAAGAAGTTAATAATACCTCAAAGCTATCGCCGTTACTATTTCCTTGGGTTATTATTTTTTTTGACCCATCGCAGCCAAGAAGTATATTTACAGTTGCCATCAAAGCATCCACTTGCTTTGTATCTTGTACATCATGCAGACCTACTATTATGGCATGAAATAGAGTATTCCCCCCAGCAACCGTGGCAGTAATATCAAATGCAGGATTGCTTGTCGCAGCTCTGATTGCTGCAATATTCATCTTGCTAATATCACTGTATAATTCATGATAATTTATCATGGAATTATCATCATGGAATACATCATCACTTGGATCAAGAGAGTCTTCTGAATGAGACCTGTTATCAATACTTTCGCTACCAGAACATGAGCTATCAGACAGCATTGCTAATGTAACTCTACCCATAATATCCTCTTTAATTTATTATACTAAGTGTCCTATGCCTCAGAAGAACCGAGATCACAATCTTCCATGTTTAATATCTTGGAACTATTTCCAGATAACTTAGCGCTATCATCATGGTGTAATGATGTGCCTCCTTCAATGGCGGATCCATCCTCTGCTTTTGCTGAAGGGGACGCCTTCTGTGCTGTAGAAGGAAACTTTATACCAAAGCTAAACATACTAGCTACAGTAGCTGCTATTTTATTAACTGTCTTTTCTCCAAATTTAGTCATAATATACCTCTTTATTTATTAATTACGTTAATCATTATTCGATAATAGCATTAATATATACTAATATCAAGTTAATTTATTAACTAATTTCTGTGGCTTTTTTACAATGCCAAAAACAAAACATGCGGTCGCGCGCGTAATCCATCATTATCGTCATCGTCACCCTGGGCGAAGACCCGGGGCCTATAACCACAACCGCTGAGGATTATCTCAAAGGCTGGGCTTATGGGTCCCGGACATTTTTCTTCGAAAAATTCCGGGATGATGTTCGAGGCTGCGCTTCGCCCTGATGACACCAACATCATACCACCCTAAAAAATCTCATTAAGGGGTTACAAGAATTTTTTTTTGTATATAATTTCTGGATCCCCGCCTGCGCGGGGATGAGATCGGAATAGGGATGACATCATTTAGGATTCTAATCATGCAAGCAAATATCAGCACAAAAGATGCAATAAAATTTATTTGGTCTATGATCAAGGGCTTTCCTTTGGCAATTAGTGTGATGCTTGCTACTGCCACTATATGGGCCATTGACCTTGCTATCCGCCCCTATATTCTCAAAACTCTGCTTGATCGTGTTGCGGCGGGCCAGGACCATAGTTTTTGGCACCTGGGCACGCCAGCTTTGTTTTGGTGCTTATGTGCTTTTGTGATGATTACTATGTATAGGGTCTATGGTTATTTCGTTGAAATAAAGATGACCCCGGATCTGCGTACCAAAATAAGCAATGGTGCTATAGATAGTCTCATGCAGCAAAGCTATAGCTATTATCAGAACAACTTTGCAGGAAGCCTTGCGAATAAAACCAAAGATTTAGTGAGTTCTATACCGGAGATTTTGGAGATTCTCATCAATAGGTTTCTGGCCACCATACTAGCTCTTAGTTTCTCTATTTTCATGCTATGGCAGGTAAACAGCACCTTCGGTATTATTCTGCTCACCTGGGTTGTAGTGTTTATCTCTCTGACCGTTTTCATGTCTAGATATCTGGTTAAGCTGTCTGATAATTGGTCTGAGAATGGCTCTATCATTACAGGGAAAGTTGTGG
>JAYUHP010000121.1:0-4389 GCA_043766875.1 Rickettsiaceae bacterium | reverse complement strand
CTTTTACAGAAGCATGGACATCATGGCTACGGCCGAAGATTACTATAATTGTAATAAGTGCCAAGCCTGACAGTATGAATAGTATTTTTTTAGTATTTAAGAACGTAGTCATAATATTTCCTGTATTATATGTTAACATAGTAGTGGCATTTTATACCATTTGTCATTAAATGGCAAGTAACACTATTTCACTAGCTACGATAGTGTACATAATAACGAGTAGCAAATTGAATAATACTAGGAGCAATGTGCGATGCCTATTCTAATAGGTGAGCGCAGCAGCGACGAAGTAGGATTCATTTGGTATTCGTTATTACACATCCAAGTTCGTAACATTAAGTGCATTAGCCTGTATAAACTCCCTGCGAGGTTCAACCACGCTGCTCATAAGGGTAGAAAATACCTCTTCTGCCTGGTCAACATCGTTAATCTTTACCTGTAGCAATGTGCGAGTATTTGGATCAAGTGTGGTTTCCCATAATTGCTCTGAATTCATCTCTCCAAGACCTTTAAAACGCTGTATCCCCAGACCTTTTTTGCTATATTCCAGAACTATATTGAGTAGCTGTGAAGGCAGCACAATCTCATGCATTTGCCCTTTGATAAAGAGCTTTCCGCCAGATTTGAAAATATTACTAAAGGCTTTTGTCACATTTGCAAGCTGAGTAAATTCTGCCGATTCCATGCGAGCAAGCGATAGTGAATAGGCCTGTTTAATGCCACGCACTAATCTTGAAAATTCTAAGATATCATCGTCCAAAGTCACAGCCCAGTCTGTTTTATCTGGCTCAGTCGTAGGAAGCTTGGCTCTGATTACATTGCCGAGATTCTCTAGGCCTTTTTGGTCAAATGACTCCCTATTCAAATAGCCAAAACATGCCAGAACTTCAGCGATAGAATCATGAAATCTACGGCCAATTTGATTGCATAATGCATTGCTCTTTACTATATCGAATATAATTTCACTTAATTCGTCACCTGTGATTTTTTTGCCATCGTGACATTCAAACAACAGATCGCCTTTTAATGAATTCACCAAATAATCCTGCAGTGCTTTCTCATTCTTCAAATATAGCTCGCTACTGCCACGCTTTACCTTATACAAAGGTGGCTGGGCAATATATAGATAGCCCCTTTCCACTATTTCGCGCATATGGCGGTAGAAAAATGTCAGAAGCAATGTTCTAATATGAGATCCATCAACGTCAGCATCTGTCATGATGACAATTTTGTGATATCTCAGTTTTTCTGGTACGAATTCTTCCTTGCCAATACCAGTACCGAGCGCTGTAATCAGCGTTCCAACCTGCTCTGAGCCCAGCATTTTATCGAATCTTGCACGTTCTACGTTCAGGATCTTACCCCTAAGCGGCAACACAGCCTGATTTTTCCTATTACGCCCTTGCTTTGCAGTACCACCCGCAGAGTCACCCTCTACTATGAATATTTCAGATAGAGCAGGATCTTTTTCCTGACAATCAGCAAGCTTTCCTGGAAGGTTTGATATTTCCAGCGCAGATTTTCTACGAGTAAGCTCCCTGGCTTTTCTAGCCGCTTCCCTTGCCATAGCGGCCTCTAAAATCTTAGCAACTATGTTTTTGGTGTCTTGAGGATGTTCCTCAAACCATTGCAATATCTTATCGCCAACAGCCCCCTCAACCACAGGCCTAACCTCAGAGCTAACCAATTTATCCTTGGTTTGTGATGAGAATTTCGGATCAGGGACCTTTACAGATAAAACACATGAGAGTCCTTCCCTAGCATCGTCCCCATTGAATTCGACTTTAGATTTCTTATTGAGCGTGCTGTTATTTATATAATTTGTAATAACACGCGTAATCCCAGCTTTTAAGCCAATTAAGTGAGTTCCACCATCGCGCTGTCTTATATTATTTGTAAAGCAAAGGATATTCTCGTGATATGAATCATTCCACTGCAAAGCTACCTCTACCGTGATCCCAGCCTTTTCGTCTATTGCCTCAAAGTAAATTGTAGGATGCAGATGGGTTTTGCTGCGGTCAATATATTGAACATATTCCTTAACGCCGCCTTCGTAATAGAAATCGACCTGATTATGCTCTGATGTTCTGGCATCTATTATTGTAATGCTTACGCCAGAATTCAAGAAGGCAAGCTCCCTCAGGCGATGTTCTAGGGTCGCGAAGTTAAATTCAACATTGGTAAAAGTCTCTTTGGATGGGAAGAATGTAACTTCAGTTCCCTTCTTATTCCCGGCATCACCTACTACTTTCAATGGCGCCTCAGCCTCACCATGGCGGAAACGCATGAAATGCTCCTTACCACCACGCCAAATTTTTAGCTCAAGCCATTCAGACAAGGCATTAACCACTGAAACACCCATGCCGTGAAGACCACCTGATACCTTATAGGAATTCTGGTCGAATTTACCACCAGCGTGAAGCTGAGTCATAATTACTTCGGCCGCAGAAACACCCTCTTCCTTGTGTATATCAGTCGGAATGCCGCGTCCATTGTCGCTTACAGTAACGGAGCCATTAGCGTTGAGTATAACCATAACCTTATCACAATGCCCAGCCAATGATTCATCGATAGCATTATCCACAACCTCATATACCATATGATGCAACCCGCTGCCATCGTCAGTATCACCAATATACATTCCAGGACGCTTTCTAACAGCTTCCAGCCCCCTTAAAACTTTTATCGATTCTGCGCCATATGCGGCATTCTCTTGTGCTTCTAAATCCATAATTTGCCTGTTATATTACATTGCAAAAACTATATAAGAAAAATGAGGAAATGGATAGTGGAAATTCATTTTAAGAGGCCGGAATAAAAAAAAGCCAGTCTTTTGGACTGGCTTTTAGAATCGGCGGCATTCGGCTCTCGCCTGAACGATAATTTGCTTACTCTGGAAGCACTTCTGTAGCTGGCTCACCAACTAATGTAGCTTCTTCTTGCATTTGCTCAAAAGTAGCCACAAATTCAGCTTCTTGTGCTGCTTCTTCTTTTTCTGTTGCAGTAACATGCTCTACGATTGAGTTCACTTCAGCAGCTTCTACATCATAGAACTTAACTCCTTCTACTAATGGGATCCCTTTGTCAATCATCCTACATATTTCTGCTGCATTAATAAGAGCTGTTTCTATAGCTTCGTCAGATTTACCAGGTGTTTTTTCTATTGATTTATCATAAAACCCACCATTTCTTGGAGCATGATAAGGATTCTGTATTACTGTCTCACAGACATCTTCACAAACATACTTAGATGATATGCTACCGTCAGCAGCCTTTCTTATTGTAACTTGATGAGCCGTATATTCTGTGTAGCTTCTCGCATGGCAATCATATTGCCCACCTTGGACAGTATCACTCGAGTATTTTTTACTAGAATTAAGTGTAGCGGTAATTGTAGCACCATCCACTTTAACTGTAATGTCGGGACTGAAGCCGTCTATCATAGTAAATGATTTACTGTTTGCACCAGGATTTGTCTTTATTTCCATAATACTCTCTCCCTTATAATATGTTTTGTTTGTTTTAGTTCTCAACTGAACATCTGTATAATACTAAATTTTAGTAATAATGTCAAGAAATAATTAATTGTTTTTAACTATATTGCGATAAGCATACAAAGAAAGCCAGTCTTTTGGACTGGCTTCTTAGAATAAGAATATTAAGCTCTAAATTGAATATACTCACCATGATTGGAAATGCTGAATTTTATGCAAGTGTTTTTGAGAGAACAAGGAAAATCTTTTGGTTTTTAAAGAAGCCAGCATAGTCTTCCCTATGTGCTTTTTTACAAACCAAAAATTTTTCTCAGGTAACAAAAAGACGAAGCAGAAAAACAGCAGATTCAATCATGATGAGTATAATACAAACAAACTAACGTCACCCCGGGCGAAGACCCTGGGCCTATAACCTTAGCATTCGAGATAGTCTACCTACGCCAAGGCTTCGGTAGACAAATTATTAACTCTCGCGTATTCTTTTACGACTTAGTTTACGCTTGCGTCTTTCAGATTCTTGTTTCTTACGAACGCGTTCAACAGATTTTGGCTCGTAGAAACGAGACATTTTCATACAACGGAAAATGAGCTCACGCTGCATTTTACGCTTTAGATTTTTAATCGCAATCTCACCATTACCTGCATGGACTGTCACTATGATCATCCTGCTTTACCCCCTTTAAGAATATCTAAATTGGTGAAAGTATGTCTATTATGTAGATTTTTTGAGCTATGTCAAGTGGGGAGTTTGGGTTGAATCCTGGATATTTTGTTTCACAAAACTCCGGGATAACAGTGTTTTTACTTATTTCCGAAGGAATACATGAATTTACCGATTAAGCCTTCAATGTTCACAGAAGAATGGGTAAGGCCTATAGTGTCCTTATCCTTAAGG
>JAYUHP010000120.1:0-4393 GCA_043766875.1 Rickettsiaceae bacterium | reverse complement strand
TGATGTAAAAAGCATTACTGCACAAATGGTTAGTACCAGTGTGAATCTGACAAGATATTATACCCAAGGGTTGCAGGAGTCTCAGGTAAAACCACCCATTGATGTATTTTTCTCGAGTATTTACGATAATGATGCGAGGCTCTATGGTGCTAATCAAAGCACATTACGCAATAGCATAGATATGCTCAGGGTAGGGGCATCTGCGCTTAATGATATGCGTAAAATTGGCAATGAACTATGTAGTCTTGCGGTTCAAGCTCAGGGGATTAACGTAAGCCAATCTAGCTTAAATATAATGGATGCTGCTTTCCAGGCTAAGCTTACTCATCTCAATGGTATTGCATCTGGCACCTCAGTCGGCCCTATAAATTTATTTGATGGAAGCCTTGCTGCAGGAGCAGGTGGGCTGGATATTACTTTACCAATTGGTGATCCAGTAAATATCTCTTTGGCTGATATGCAAAACGCTGCAACAGCTTTTGGCAGCGCCTTACCTTTGCATCCGCAAGGTCAAGCTGCTACGAATGGAGCTACTATTGATGCTGACGTTGCTGCTAATCCTGGGCCAGTGCTTCCTTTCCTTACAGGATACCTTGGTGCTAATAATATACTGACTATCATGATGAATAATATTAATACTGCTTTTGGTATTGCTAATGCTGCTTATGTCGTGGCTGGAGGTGTCGGTGCTATGCCTGCATCAGGAGTGACTGGTGAAGCCGCATGTGTAGCTTATTTGACAAATATGAATAATTGGCAAGGATTAGGTTTGAGTGCCGGTGCTTTAAATGCAATCAATACAATAATAAGCAATCCTACAGCGCCCACTTTTTCCAATGATATTACTCTGCACGTGGGACTCTATTTGGGTGGTACAGGTCTAGATATTGTGTTTCCGTTGGTAATTACCGATATTCTTGCTAGACTAACCGCTATAGTCTATCCCATCACCAAGCTAGGCGATATAGAAATGGGTCTTACGATAGCTGAAAATATTCCCCTTGTAGAAGCAAGGATTATCGAAGGCATGGGTACCATAATGTCTCAGATGGCTAATATTAATGTTCAGATTAAAATTTTAGAGACTACCCAAGAAATTGCTCAAATTGCTCAGCTTCAACAAATGTCAGCAAAAAGTGCATTGGATATAAATATAGTGGAGATTTCTTCCGAGATATCTGCTATGTTTGCAAGACAAAAAGCTGTGGTTATGTGTGATGGGCTTATGCAGAATCAAAAATTTGATGATGCTAAGCGTGCTATGGAAATCCTTACTGCACGATAATATGCTAATTTAGAGGCTTCAAATGAACGATAATAATTTAACTGAAACACAAATAAAAAATGAGCTTCTTCGTAGGCTGATGACTTCAGGCTCAATGCTTTCCCAAAATCCAGACTTCTATGAGGAAATAGAAGATGATCATGGTACCTGTGGGCATGGTTGTGGCCATAATCACGATGAAGATGACGAATAGTCTCTCGGTCTATATCCATTGGCCATTCTGTCTTTCTAAATGCCCATATTGCGATTTTAATTCTCATGTTGCAGCTAAGTTTGACTATGCCGCTTGGCTAAAAGCCTACCTCAATGAAATAGAATATTTCCGCAAATCTATAGAAAATCGATATATCAAAACCATATTTTTTGGTGGGGGAACTCCGTCGCTGATGGATCCTTCTATCGTCAAGGGGATCATAGATAAGCTTGCGGATATTGGGAAAATAGATAGAAATACGGAAATAACTCTTGAGGCGAATCCCAATTCAGTTGAAGCTGAGAAGTTTCTCGGTTTTCGCAAAGCTGGTGTGAACCGCATTTCAATTGGGGTGCAGTCTTTGATAGCTGAAGATCTAAAAAAGCTTGGTCGTAAGCACAGCCCAGAAGAGGCTATTCGGGCAATAAAAATCGCCAAAGAAGTCTTTGATAATTACTCGTTTGATCTTATTTATGCCAGGGAAGGGCAGTCATTGCAAGCTTGGCAGGATGAGCTATGCGAGGCGTTAGAGCTTGCTGGCAATCATATTTCGCTATATCAGCTTACGATAGAAAAAGGCACCCCATTTTATGCGCTACATAGCGAGGGCAAGCTAATTCTGCCAGAAAATGACACAGCTGCTGATATGTATGACTTTACTACGAAGGAGCTTGCAAAGTATGGCTATAATAGATACGAGATATCAAACTATGCTAAGGATGGCTTCGAGAGCAGGCATAATTTGGCCTATTGGCATTATGATGAATATTTGGGAATAGGTCCTGGGGCCCATTCGAGAATGTATGATGGTGGTAAGGTGCATGCCGTGATGAATCACAACAAGCCGGAAAAATGGCTGCAGTCCCTAGAAGAACAAGGGCATGGGATCCAGACAAATAGCGCTTTAAGCGATACAGAGCTTCTGGAAGAGATAATAATGATGGGCCTCCGGCTTGAGGGCGGTATTACTGAGGAGAAGCTTCGCAGGCATTTAGGACTCGGCTTTGATGATGCTATCAACAAGGCTTGCTTAGAGGATTTTATCGAAGCTGGATTTGTGAGTTTTAAAAATGGTAGGTTGGCCTTAACCAGCAAAGGGCTATTGATGCATAGCTATATAGTGCCGCGTTTGCTTTAGTTAATATGAGCGGTGTTATCCCGGCGAAGGACAATCGATGTCATCCCCGCGAAGGCGGGGATCCAGCTTATCGTCACCCCGGGCGAAGACCCGGGGTCTATAATCACGACAGTTGAGGCATATCTCAAATGCTAAGGTTATGGGTCCCGGATATTTTTCTTCGAAAAATTCCGGGATGACGGTGGTTTTTAGTGCTGGATTCCCGCCTTCGCGGGAATGACATCCGACGTTTAAAATAAGAAGATTGTGGCGCCCCAGGCGTAGTTCGCAGAACGAAGCCTGGTGGAGATGAAGGGAATCGAACCCCCGACTCTCTGCTTGCAAAGCAGATGCTCTACCCCTGAGCTACATCCCCATATACCAGATGCTAGAATTTATATAAGAGAAGGAAGCAATAGTCAATCAGTTTTTCAGAGATTTTTGTCGATTTTTGTTGAGTTTGGTTATGTTAGAACCTATATTCTGGATGTCATACGGGCTAGGTGCGGGATCCAGTCCATCGTCATCCCGGAATTTTGTGAAGCAAAATATCCGGGAACCATAGCCTTAGAATTTGAGGCAGTCTACCTACGCCAAGGCTTCGGTAGACACTCATACGCTATAAGCTTCTGTTGGCTCGCCACCCGAAGCTTTAGCTTAGGGTGGGCCCCGGGTCTTCGTTTCACTGCGCCCGGGGTGACGTAAGAGTGTTAAATTTGAGATA
The DNA here is from genome assembly GCA_043766875.1 of Rickettsiaceae bacterium. Taxonomy (GTDB): domain Bacteria; phylum Pseudomonadota; class Alphaproteobacteria; order Rickettsiales; family Rickettsiaceae; genus JAYUHP01. Next base: position 1,074 of record JAYUHP010000120.1, on the reverse strand, counting down.
TATTTATGCAACCAGACTTGCAGAGAAATTTTTTATGGCGTTGGTGGCGCGGTGTGGATCAGCAGACGATCATTGCCTTAGGGTTGCTCTTTGCCTTTAGCCTCATGCTTGTAACCACATCTAGCCCGGCTGTTGCTATGCGCATAGGGCTTGAGGAATCATATTTTTCTACAAGACAGGTGATATATCTGATCATTGCTGCTTCCATCATTTTCTCCCTATCAATGTTCGACCGCCTAATGATCAGGAGGCTAGCGATACTTGGGTTTGTAGCTAGTCTTTTTATGCTTATATTGGTGAAATTTTACGGATATGAGGTAAAAGGGGCCAAGCGCTGGATAAATTTACTAGGCTTTTCCATGCAGCCTTCGGAGTTTATAAAGCCATTTTTCGCCGTAGTGACAGCTTGGGTGCTTTCTATGAGAACCAAAGATGTTCCATCATTCACAATAGTGCTCATATTATATTCTATGATCGCTGCGGTGCTGGTTGCTCAGCCTGATGTTGGTATGCTTGTAATGATTACGGCCGTCTGGGGCGTGCAGCTTTTTGTAGCTGGACTGCCTATACTCTGGATTATTATAGCGATTATCGGTGGCGCTTTTGGCATTGTGGGCGCCTATAATTTTCTGCCGCACGTGGCGCAGCGTATCAACAGCTTCTTGGATCCGGTGAATAATGAGAATTATCAGGTAGGAAAATCGCTTAAAGCATTTGGGCAGGGTGGATTATATGGTCGTGGTCCAGGAGAGGGGAGTATAAAACAGGTTCTGCCGGATTCTCATACGGATTTTATCTTCGCAGTAGCGGGCGAGGAGTTTGGCGCAATAGTATGTATAATAATAGCTGCTATTTTCGCATTTATTGTGCTTAGAGGCCTTTTGATGCTGATACATGAGGAGGATAGATTTACGATTCTCGCAGTAACCGGGCTGCTTAGCCAATTTGGAATTCAGGCTATGATCAATATGGGGGTTACTCTGAATTTGTTGCCAACCAAAGGCATGACATTGCCCTTTATTAGCGCAGGAGGATCGTCTACTCTCTCCGTTGCTATCGCTATGGGAATTTTGC